>CAYQZN010000146.1:0-6679 GCA_964421805.1 uncultured Woeseiaceae bacterium | reverse complement strand
TCCATGTTCTCGACGTCGATGCTGCGCCGGCTGCGGAACAGCACCACCAGGATGGCCAGCCCGATGGCCGCCTCGGCCGCCGCCACGGTCAGGATGAAGAACACGAATACCTGGCCGAGCTCGTTGCCGACGTAGCGGGAGAAGGCCACGAAATTGAAATTCACCGCCAGCAGCATGAGCTCGATGCACATGAGCAGCAGGATCACGTTCTTGCGGTTGATGAAGATACCGGCGACCGCCAGCGAGAAGAGAATCGCCGACAGCGTGAGATAGTGCTGCAGTCCGATGCCGCTCACTGGCGCTCCTCCGAGTCCATGCTGACCAGGCGCACCCGATCCTCGCGGCGAGTACTCACCTGCCGGGAGATGTTCTGCACCTTCAGGCCGGGGCGCCGGCGCATGGTCAGCGTGATCGCCGCGACGATGGCGAGCAGCAGGATCACGGCGGCCAGCTCGAAGGCGTACACGTGCTCGGTGTAGAGCACCGAGCCCAGCGCCTTGGTATTGCTGTAGTCGGCCGGCAGGGGCGGCGCATCGGCCATCGTCGTGAGCCCGCGGCTCTTCGCCCAGATGACCTGCACCAGTTCCACCACCATGATCAAGGCGACCACGAGGCCCAGGGGCGCGTAACGGGTGAGCCCCTCGCGCACCGCCTCCACGTTGACGTCGAGCATCATGACCACGAACAGGAACAGCACCATCACGGCGCCGACGTAGACCAGCACCAGCACGATGGCCAGGAACTCCGCCTCCGCCAGCAGCCAGAGCACCGCGCTGTTGAAGAAAGCCAGCACGAGGAACATCACGGAATACACCGGATTCCGCGAGAAGATCACACCGAGTGCGGCACCGATCAGCACGGCGCTGAAGACGTAGAAAAGCAGCGTCTCAAACAAAATCCGGTCCCCAATGGCTCCCGTCCCGGGGAGCCGCTCGTCAATTATCGTTCAGCGCTCGACCGTCGATGGCCGATGGCGGCGCCCTGCCCTAGCGGTAGGGCGCATCCGCGGCCTTGTCGGCGGCGATCATCGGCTCGTACTTCTCGCCGACGGCCAGCAGTTTCTCCTTGGTCATGATGTTCTCGCCCCGGTTCTCCATGTGGTACTCGTGGATCCGGGTCTCGACGACGGCATCCACCGGGCAGGCCTCCTCGCAGAAACCGCAGTAGATGCACTTGAACAGGTCGATGTCGTAGCGGGTCGTGCGGCGGGTGCCGTCCGGCCCGACGTCGGATTCGATGGTAATGGCGAGCGCCGGGCAGACCGCCTCGCAGAGCTTGCAGGCGATGCAGCGCTCCTCGCCGTTGGGGTAGCGGCGCAATGCATGCAGGCCGCGGAAGCGCGGCGACTGCGGCGTCTTCTCCTCCGGGTACTGCACCGTCACCTTGGTGCGGAACAGATTGCGGCCGGTGAGCATCAGGCCGCGCCAGAGCTCGAGCAGCAGAAACGTCTTGAGGATATTCCTGACCATGCGTCGCTCTCCCCTAGACGCCCGTCGCCAGCCGCGCCCAGGGACCCACATTGAACCACGCGAGCACGGCCTCGACCGCGATCCACACGATAGTCACCGGGATGAACACTTTCCAGCCCAGGCGCATGATCTGGTCATAGCGATAGCGCGGGAAGGTGGCGCGCAGCCACAGGAAGCAGAACAGGAAGAAGGCGATCTTCAGCGCGAACCAGAAGAAGGAAGGCTGCACGATCCAGGCGTTCTCGGTGATGCCGGCGAACCCGATCAGCCCCTCGAACGGCGACAGCCAGCCGCCCCAGAAGAGCACCGCCGTCAGGGCCGAGACCAGCACCATGTTGGCGTATTCCGCCAGGAAGAATACGGCGAAGGCGATGCCGGAGTACTCCACGTGGAAACCTGCCACGATCTCCGACTCGCCCTCGGCCACGTCGAACGGTGCGCGGTTGGTCTCGGCGACGCCGGAGATGAAGAACACGGCGAACAGCGGCAGCAGCCACAGCCAGAACCAGTTGGTGATGCCGCCCTGCTGGGCGCGGATGATATCGCCGAGATTCAGGCTGCCGGCCGCCATCAGCACGCCGACCAGGGCGAAGCCCATGGCGATCTCGTAGGCGACGATCTGCGCTGCCGAGCGCATGGCGCCGAGGAAGGCGTATTTGGAGTTGGTGGCCCAGCCGGCCAGGATGATGCCGTAGACGCCCACGGAGGTGAGCGCCAGTACGTAGAGCAGGCCCGCGTCGATGTCCGCCAGGACGAAGTCTTCGCTGAGCGGGATCACGGCCCAGGTGGCCAGCGCCGGCGTAATGGAGAGCAGCGGCGCGATCACGAACAGGAAGCGGCTGGAGTTCGTGGGCACCACGACCTCTTTCATGAGCAGCTTCAGCACGTCGGCGAACGGCTGCAGCAGGCCGCGGAAGCCCACCCGGTTCGGACCGATGCGGTTCTGGATGTAGCCGATCACCTTGCGCTCGGCCAGCGTCAGGAAGGCCACGGTCAGGATCACGCACAGCATCACCGCCACTATCTGGCTGGTGAGCACCGTGACCATCTGCGCCGTCTCCGGCAGCCGGCCCAGCAGCCCGAAACTGATGAGGTTCAGGAAGTCGTTCACCCCGCGGCCTCCAGCCGGTCTTCGTGCTCGCGGCCCTCGCGACCGTCAAGCGTCAGCTGCAGGGCGCGGGCGTGGCGCACCAGGGCGTCCACCCGGTAGATCGGCACGTCCATGGCCGCGTCGAGGCCGGCGTCCGCCGCCTCGCAAGGGTGGGTGCCGGCATAGGCATTGTCCGGCTCCGGCGTGCCGATCCTGCCGAGCACCTCGTCGCGCACTTGCTCCGCCGACTCGTAATCGAAGCCTGGCGCATCCAGCAGGTTGCCGATCACCCGCAGTATCTTCCAGCCGGGGCGCGCCTCGCCCACCGGGCTGGCGACGCCGGCGAAGCTCTGCACCCGCCCCTCGCCGTTCACGAAGGTGCCGGCCGTCTCGAAGGCCGTGCCGAGCGGCAGCATGACATCGGCGGCGGCCTCGATGCCGGGCGTGCGATACGGCGTCAACGCGACGACGAACTCGCTGCCGGCGAATGCCTGCCGCGCATCCGCGGCGAAGTCCTCGTCCGGATCGGCGCCCATCAGCAACAACCCGCGCGGCGGGTCGGCGATCAGGCTGGCGACGTCCCGCCCCGGCGTCTCGCGGCGGGCCCCGGACGCGGTGCGATGGGGCAGCACGCCCGCGAGGCACGCCCCGGCCGCATTGGCCCCCTCCGAGACATAGCCCAGATCGTTGCCGGTCAGCGCAGCCAGCGCAGCGGCCAGGGCACGCAGATCGGCGTAGCGCGGGTGCCTTCCGGCGATCTGGCCCAGCAGTATCAGGCCGTCGTCCGCATCGACGAGGCTGGCGGCAGCGCGGCGGTGCTCGTCGTCGGCGGTGACGCCACCGGTCAGCGCACGCACCGATTCCGGGACCGACGTCTCCTGCAACTCCGCGGCAGCCGCCGTGACGCCGGCCAGCCCGGCGAGCAGACCGCCCTCGGCATAAGCCTCCACGCCGAAGAAATAGGGATGGCGCTCCGGATTCACGAAGGAAACCCTGGCGCCGCCCACGGCTGCCTTGCGTACCCGGTGCGCCAGCATCGGCGCTTCCTTGCGGAGGTTCGAGCCCACGACCAGCAGGGCTTCGAGATCCTCGAAGCCTTCCAGGGAGCGGCCGAGCGCGGGAAATACGGGGTCTGCGTCCTGGTCGCGGAAGTCGCGCCGGCGCAGGCGATGGTCCGTATTCGCCGTGCCCAGATGCCCGCCCAGGCGTGCCAGCAGGTGGCATTCCTCCAGGGTCGCCCCCGGCGTCGTCAGCAATGCCACGTCGCCCGGGTCCGCGGCGGCGATCTCCCGCAACCGCTCGGCGGCCACGGACAGGGCGTCCTCCCAGGACACGGTCTGCCAGCGCCCGTCACGCTTGACCATGGGCTCGCGCAACCGCGCCTCGCTGTAGATGCCCTCGTAGCTGAAGCGGTCCCGGTCGGCGATCCAGGTTTCGTTGATCGCCTCGTTGTGGCGGGGGACGACGCGCTTGACCGTACCCCGGAGCACGTGCGCGTAGAGGTTGCTGCCGACGCAGTCGTGCGGCGACACCATGGGCCGCTGCACCATCTCCCAGGCGCGGGCGCTGTAACGGTAGGGCTTGTTGTTCAGCGCCCCCACCGGACAGACGTCGATGATGTTGCCGGACAGTTCGTGATCGACGCTCTTTGCAATATAGGTGCCGATCTTCATGTGCTCGCCACGGTCCGTGGTGCCCAGCTCCTGAATGCCGGCGATCTCCTGGCCGAAGCGCACGCAGCGGGTGCAGTGGATGCAGCGGGTCATGTCCGTGGACACCAGCGGACCCAGATCCTGGTCCTGCACCACCCGCTTTCCTTCGGTGTAACGGGATACGTCGCGGCCGAAGCCCATGGCGAGGTCCTGCAGCTCGCACTCGCCGCCCTGGTCGCAGATCGGGCAGTCCAGCGGGTGGTTGATGAGCAGAAACTCCATGGTGGCCTTCTGGGCCGAGACCGCTCTCGCCGAACGGGTGAAGACCTTCATGCCCTCGTTGACCGGCGTGGCGCAGGCCGGCAGCGGCTTCGGCGCCTTCTCCACCTCCACCAGGCACATGCGGCAATTGGCCGCCACGGACAGCTTCTCGTGGTAGCAGAAGCGCGGCACGTAGATATTCGCCGCATCCGTGACCTCGATCAGCATCTGGCCCTTGCGCGCCTGCAGGGGCTTGCCGTCGACTTCTATGTTGACCAGATCGTCGCTCATGTTGCTCGCTGTGCGGTACGGGTCACGCGGCCCGGCGATCGTCGTCCTCGACGATGCTCCGGCCCTTGTGCTCGACCATGTATTCGAATTCGTGGCGGAAGTGTTTCAGGAAACTCTGCACCGGCCACGCGGCGGCATCACCCAGCGCGCAGATGGTGTGACCCTCGATCTTGTTGGCCACGTCGAGGAGTTTGTCCAGGTCGTCTGCCGCGGCCCGGCCCTCCAGCATGCGGGTCAGCATGCGGTACAGCCAGCCCGTGCCCTCGCGGCAGGGGGTGCACTGGCCGCAGGACTCCGCCATGTAGAAGCGGGAGATGCGCCGCAGGACGCGGACCATGCAAGTGGTTTCGTCCATCACCATCACGGCGCCGGTGCCGAAGGAGGAGCCCGCCTCTTTCAAAGAGTTGTAGTCCATGGTGCAGCCCATGATGATATCGGCCGGCAACACGGGCACCGAGGAGCCGCCGGGGATCACCGCCTTGAGCTTGCGCCCGCCAAGCATGCCGCCGCAGCGCTCGAGCAGATCTGGGAACGCGATACCCATGGGCAGTTCCAGGTTCTGGGGGCGCTCCACATGGCCGGAGACGGAGAAAATGGCGGTGCCGCCGGAGCCCTCCACGCCGAGGTCGGAGAACCATTTGGCGCCGTTCCTGATAATGGACGGCACGCTCGCGAGCGACTGGGTGTTGTTCACCGTGGTCGGCTTGCCGTAGACACCGAAGTTGGCCGGGAACGGCGGCTTGAAGCGCGGCTTGCCCTGCTTGCCTTCGAGGGATTCCAGCAGTGCCGTCTCCTCGCCGCAGATGTAGGCGCCGGCACCGACGAAGGTGTAGAGATCGAAAACGATGCCGGAGCCGCGGATGTCGCGGCCCAGCAGACCGGCCTCGTAGGCCTCCGCGAGCGCTGCCTCGAAGCGGGGCACGGGCTCCTCCATGAACTCGCCGCGGATGTAGTTGTAGCCCACGGTGGCGCCCATGGCATAGCCGGCGATGGCCATTCCCTCGATGAGGGAATGGGGGTTGTAGCGCAGGATCTCCCGGTCGTGACAGGTGCCCGGCTCGCTCTCGTCGGAGTTGCAGACGATGTATTTCTGCACCGGCGCGCTGCGCGGCATGAAGCTCCACTTCAGGCCGGTGGGGAAGCCCGCGCCGCCGCGGCCCTTCAGCCCCGACTCCTTGACCTCCTCGAGCACCGCCTCGGGCGTGAGCTCGCCCTCGAGGATGCGCTCCCACGCCTCGTAGCCGCCCACCTTGCGATAGGCCTCGAGGCTCCAGGGTTCGTCCGCCCCCAGGGTGGCGTAGCAGACCAGGTTCTCGTCGGTGCTCATCAGTCCAGTCCGTCCAGTATCTCGTCGATGCGCTCGGGCGTCAGGTTCTCGTGGTAGACGTGATCCACCATCATCATCGGCGCGCCACAGCAGGCGGCCAGGCACTCCTCCTCCCGCTTCAGGTAAATGCGCCCGTCCACGGTGCTCTCGCCCAGGGAGATGCCGAGCTTTTTCTCGACGTGTTCCACCAGGTCCTCCGCCCCCCGCAGCATGCAGGAGACGTTGGTGCAGATCGAGACGCTGTGCCGGCCCACCGGCTTGGTCTCGAACATGGAGTAGAAGGTGGCCACCTCGTAGACCTGGATGGGCGGCAGCTCCAGGTACGCCGCCACGGCGTCCATGAGCTGCGGCGTGAGATAGCCGCCGTTCTCGTGCTGCGCGGCATGCAACGCACCGATGACCGCCGAGCGCTTGCGCTCCTCGGGGAAGCGCTCGGTCCACTTGTCGATCTCCTCGCGCACGTGGGCGCTCAGCTCGACCGCTGCCGTCTGCTCGCTCACCGGTCCACCTCCCCGAACACGATGTCCTGGGTGCCGATCACGGCGACCACGTCGGCCAGCATGTGGCCCTGCACCATCTCGTTCATGGC
>CAYQZN010000145.1:0-6694 GCA_964421805.1 uncultured Woeseiaceae bacterium | reverse complement strand
TGCTGCTGCTGGCCTCTGACGCCGGCAGTTTCATGACCGGCAGCGACATCGTGGTCGACGGCGGGCATCTCTGTAGCTCGCTCTGATAACACGTATCCGGCATGCCGGCGGCAGGTTCGTCGCCGCGGGCACGACGGCCGGAGACGGCTAAGCGGTATTGCCACCGTCGATGGGAATGGCGGCCCCGGTAATCTGGGCGGCGGCATCAGACGCCAGAAACGCCACGAGGGCCGCCACTTCCTGAGGCGTGGTGACTCTGCCGGTCGGGCTGGCAGCATCGGCTTCACGTCTCGCCTGTTGCGGATCCAGGCCGCGCGTCGCCCCCTCCGCGTAAAGCATGGGCGTCTCGACGTCGCCGGGGCAGATGGCGTTGACCCGGATGCCTTCGCGCGCATGATCGAGCGCCATCGCTTTGGTCATCAAGACCAGACCGCCTTTGCTGGCACAGTACGCGACGGCACGCGCCCCACCTGACAGGCCCCAGTCCGAGGCGATATTCAGGATCGCGCCTTTCGTTTCCCGCAAGTGCGGCATCGCTGCACGGCTGAGGAAGAAGGGTGCGTTCAGGTTGACAGCAACCGTCTCCAGCCAGAGGTCGTCGGTCGTTTCCTCGGCATTCGAAGGGCGGTAGATTCCTGCGTTGTTGACCAGGAGATCGAGCCGACCGAATTGTGCGATGCAGGCTGCAATCAGGCCGGTGCACGAGTCCGGGGACGTGATGTCTCCGATCCACGTCTCGACATTCGAATAGCGATCGCGAAGCCGACTCGTTCTTGCGCGGTCTCTTCCCGCGGCGAAGACCCGATAATCCGACTCCGCGAGGTGTGAAACGATGGCTTCGCCTATTCCCGAGCTTGCGCCGGTGACCAGCGTGACTCTCTGCTTCATCTCGGTTCTTCCCCTGCTTCAAATGGCCAGGCCAATGTGGGAGAGTAGGCAGCTTCGCATGCGCCCGGGCCGGATTCCACCATGCAACTGCCACTGTTACATGAGAACACCACCGTTGATGCACTGGTGTGGATGGCGATCGTCTTCGCCGCGACCTGGGTCGTCGCAAAAGCTACGATGCTGGCGGCGCGGCGGCTCGCTCGCGATCGATGGAAGGAGTGGATAGACGCCGGTCTGAACGCCGTCGACGGACCGCTGCTGTTGGGATTCCCGGCCATGGCGGTTCTGGCGGCAGTGCCCGCTACCCGTGTGCAGCAAACCGCGGTCGAGGCCGTTCGACACGGCGCGACCATCGCCGCGATCATCTCGGCAGGCTGGCTGATTGTGGCCGTCACGCTGGTGGCGCGTCGGGTCGTCGAGCGTCGCTTCCGGATGGAGGTGGCAGACAACCGGGCGGCTCGTGCAGTAAACACGAAGTTCCGGCTGCTTACCCGAATTCTGATTATTCTGGTCATGGTCGTGACGGCCGGTGCCGTACTGACGACGTTTCCATCGATCCGTACGTTGGGCGCCGGCCTTCTGGCTTCCGCCGGAGTCGCAGGCCTTGTCATCGGTCTCGCTGCACGCCCGTTCGTCGAGAACGTCCTGGCCTCGATCCAGATCGCGATGACTGAGCCGATCAACCTCGATGACGTGCTCATAATCGAGGGTGAGTGGGGCCGCGTCGAAGAGATTGGCGCGACTTACGTGGTCATGCGCATATGGGACGATCGCCGGCTGGTGATCCCGCTGACCTACTTCCTGACCCGGCCCTTCCAGAACTGGACGCGTCACACTGCCGACATTACGGGCGTCGTCACTGTCACGGTCGACTACAGAACGCCCGTCGATCGTGTGCGCGACGCGCTGGTTTCCATCGTAGAGAGCCATCCGAAGTGGGACGGTCGTTTCTGGAACGTACAGATCACCGATGCTGATGCGCGCGGTATGACTCTGCGGGTGCTCTGCACCGCGGCCGATGCTTCGACCGCATGGGACTTGCGCTGCGATGTACGCGAATCGCTCATCGCCTGGCTGAATTCGAACCACCCTGATTGCCTGCCGCGGGTGCGCGCAGAATTGGAGGGCGCGGCGCGGGACGCTCCGGCTGCAACTTTCGTCTAGGGAACCGTGAACACTCGTGGAGTAAGAACCGGGCTGCCGGCGCTGCCTGGCGGAACGCCCCTGCTCCGACCGATAACCCACGCCTCCGCGATCCGCCGCACCACCTCGACGGCTCCCGGGGTGCATGGTTACAATGGCAACTAACAGGGTCCCAGAGCCCTGGCAAGATAGTAGGGGGACAATATGCGAATCGCGAAACAGGACATCCCGGTGAGAGTGGATGCGCCGGGCGCCACGGCGCGTCAGCAGCAGAACTTCGGCAACGCCTCCGACTGCGGCGAAATCGGTGCGGAGTATTTCTCGATGGCCGCGGGGACGGACCTCGCCGAACTGCTGCAGGGCCTGAAGGACGACGCCTGTCAGTCACCGCACTGGGGCTACCTCATCGAGGGCCAGGTCACCGTGACCTACACGGACGGCAGCGAGGAGTCGGTGCGGGGAGGCGATCTGTTCTACTGGCCGGCCGGCCACTCCGTGCGGGTGGGCGAGGACGCGGAGATCATCCTCTTCAGCCCTCAGCACGAGCACACGCCGGTGATGGAACACATCAACGGGAAGCTCCAGGGCTAGAAGCACGCCCGGCCGTGGCGCTCTACGAGAAGATCGGATTCGCCGTATCCGGAAGGTGGACGACTGCAGAGGGCATCGAAAAAGTCGTGTTGTCGTGGGTAGCGCATGAGGTATCGCCGCGATGACCAGCCAGAGTGAACGACGATCTCCTGCGCTGGAGCCGGATGGTGTAATCGGGAGCAGTTGATGGGAATGGGCAATAGCGGGCTGGTGTTATGGGGGCTATACAGTGCATTAGCGCGGGGTATCGGCCTCGAATAGTCCGGAGGTCGCCAGTTGCCGGGCGACAGGGAGCATGTCGTTAGTCGTCTCCCCGAAATCGAGGCCGGTACCGAACCAGGCGATGACCAGCTGGCGGGCAGGGTCGACGTACAGGCCCTGGCCATCGTAGCCGCTCTTGAAGTGAGCGCCGTCGGACCATACGAGGTCCCACTGCCAGGCCGCGCGCACCGGCACATCATCGGCGAAGATCTCGATCAGCTCCTCGTCCCTGTCTTCGGCGAGTGCAATGCCGTCGGTCTGCATTGTCGTCAGGATCGATTCACCGCCTGGCCCGTCCTCCATGATCGCCAGGCCGAGCCGACCCACATCGCGCAGCCGCGCCGACAGCCCACCGCCGGCGTAAGCATAACCCTCGTCGCTGACGGTCATGAGTCCGTCCGCCTCCGGGCCGATGCGGCTCCACAGGAGCACTTGCACCGCCTCGGCAAAAGGCCTGCCGGTCACGGCCTCGATAACCTGGCCGAGTACGGCGGTATTCGCAGACACGTACTCGTTCTTGCTGCCCGCGGGCCGAAGCCGCGACATCGAGCGAAGGTGCCCGATAAAGTCCGGTTCCCGCCCCGTGTCGGCAGTGATGCCCAGGGATTCTTCCAGCTGATAGATGCAGGTGTCCGGATCCTGGTATCCGTCGCTGTCCAGGCAGTCGATGCCGGAGGCCATGTCCGCAATGGATTGCAGAGGAGTGCCGGCCCAGGCCGAACCGTCGAGTGCCGGCAGGTAGCGTTCCACCGGTACTGCCATCTCGACCCGGTCCTCGGCAACCAGCACCGCCAGCGTGGCGGCCGTCAGCACCTTGGTCACGGACCACGCGAAGTGCCGCTCCCAGGGCTGCATCCGCGGGTACGCTTCGAAGACGACCTCCCCACGGTGCAACACAATGACGCTATCGAGCAGCGGGTCACCGGCAGCGTAATCGGCCAGCTCGTCTTCCCCGCCGCGGTGGCGCACGCGCAGGCCGGAGACGGCTTCCCGCAGGACGACAGGCAATGCGCGGGTGTCGCCGGTGCGGTAAATGGTCATCTGCGGGCGGTAAGCGCCCACGTTCAGATGGAATTGCCGGCTCACGGCGCCGCCCGCATCGAAATTGAGCGGCGTTACCGCCGTAAACGTATCGCGAAAATCTTCCGCCACCAGCAACGGACTCAGCAGCAAAGCGACACTTGCCACCGTCCACCGTCGCATCCCGCCACCCCTTTGCACACTCCCCGTCAGTGCGCGTCGTTCAAGAAAGGCCGAGCGCAAGCAATCGAAATGAATCATGCCCGTATCCCCGATGGCTCTGGTTGCTCGCCGAAGGGGACGAGTCTGCCTCGCTTCGGGCCACTGCGCCAGTGCGGTAACGGCGGAAGATCGAACGAGCGGCCCTTTCCGGCCGCGAAGCGACCGTTTGCTCCTCTGAGGTATGATTTCCGTAATCAACCCCTTTCGGACGGCCCCGAGGAACCCCCATGAGAAGGCTGCTACTGGTTGCCGTGTTCGCGCTGGCGGGCTGTACCGGCATCCCCGAAGGCATCGATCCGGTCGATGAATTCGAGCTCGAACCGTACCTCGGCACCTGGTACGAGATAGCTCGTCTCGATCACCGGTTCGAGCGCGGGTTGTCGAATGTCACTGCAGACTACTCGATGCGCGAGGACGGCGGCGTCCGGGTACTGAATCGCGGTTATCGCACCGAGAGCGGCGAGTGGGACGAGGCTGAAGGTAAAGCCTACTTCATCGGCGACCCCAGCGTCGGGCGGCTCAAGGTTTCGTTTTTCGGTCCTTTCTACGGCGCCTACAACATATTCGAGCTTGGCGAGAACTATGAATACTCGATGGTTGCCGGCCCGAACCGCTCCTATCTCTGGATTCTCGCGAGGGAACCGGAGCTGCCCCGGGCGATGCTCGACGAGCTGCTCTCCAAAGCCGAGGCAGCAGGATACGACACGTCCGAACTGATCTTCGTCGAACACGACAGGGCTCCCTGAACGGCGCGGCCGGATTCGCTTATCGACTCCAGGCGGTCCCTTCGCATCGGACTCCGGACGTCGCCCCGGAAGACCCGCTCAACGACCCGACCACGACGTCGAGCAATCTAGACTGCTGGCCCCCGGCCGCCATCGTCGTGGATTTCGCTGGACATTGTCCAATTGTTCAACTAATTTCACCGATCCGCCCTGTTACGGCACATCCGGGGGTAGGGGGGAGCGAGAAAACCGACCGCCTAGGAGTGGTTGCATCAAAACGCCGGACAGGCACAGGGAGAGAGTCATGAACAGTCTTAAAACCGTAATCTGCTGGGCCGTTGCCAGCATGCTGCTGAGCGCCACACCGGGTTTCGCTCAGGTCAGCGCCGATGGCATGGGCAAGGTCTTGCCGGTCGAGTTGTATGCGTGCAATTTCAAGCAGGGTAAGGACGATGCGGATCTGTCCAAGGTGATCGAACGGTGGAACAAGTTCGCCGACGACAATGACATGGACGATTATGCCGCCTGGCTGCTCAGGCCTTTCTTCTACACGCCGGCGCAGGATTTCGACATCCTCTGGCTGGGCGCCTACGCGGATGGCAATGCCATGGGTACGGGCCTGCAGAGCTGGATCTCGAATGGCAGGGAAATGAATGCGGCATTCGAGGAGGTGCTGGATTGCGGCGCGCACGTCGCCTACTCGTCCGCCATGTACAAAGCACCGCCGAGCGGTGGGGCGCCCGGGTCGGGAGTCATCAGCATCATGGACTGCGAGCTCAATGAGGGATACAGATACACTGACGTCAGGGCCGCAGAGCTGAAATGGATGGACCACCTCGAAAAGTCGGGCTCCAAGGCTGCCTACTATCACTGGATGCCGATGTTCGGCGGCGGCGATGCCGAATTCGACTACAAAGTCGTTTCTGCCTACACCAGTTTCGAGGAGGTCGGGTCCGACATAGAAAATTTCGCCAATCAAGGCGGACGCGACGTGTCTCAGGAGATCTTCTCCAGGATCGACGACTGTGACGATGCCCGGGTGTATGTGGTCGAGAGCATACGGTCGGGGAAGATTCGTGACTGACGAGCGATAGACGCACAGAGGCGGCGGGCAATGCCCGCCGCCGTTCTATCCAGCCGTCACGAGGTCACGGTTGAGGATGTCAAGGGTGCGCTCGCACGTCCGGGGATCAAGGAAAGCGAGATTCAGCCCGGCGATGCGATCCTGTTCAGCTACGGTTGGGCGCTGAATCGGGACAATCCGGCCAAGTACAACAACGCAGACTACGACCATCCGGAGAACAAGGGTTCGCCAGGAATCGTCATCCCGGTGGCTCGATGGCTTGCCGAAAAGACGGTCTCCCTCGTCGATGCCGAGTCGTGTTGCGTCGAGGTGATCCCGAATCCCGACGCTTCACTGAAACACCCGGTTCATCAGGAGCTCATCACGCTGCACGGGATCTACCTGCTGGAAAACCCGGACCAGTTAGCTCAGCCGATTCGCCCGCACATCGATCATCCTGCCCCGCCAGTGGACAGCGCGCGAGGCGGGAAACTCCCGGAATCGCACTGAAATGCCGCTCGGCCGTGCACCCGGCGGATCCTCGATGGCCGTGCCGCCGTTGGCTATGCCGGCGGCGTGGAAGGCGTCCACCTGGTCATAGAATTGCTTCGATCGCTGCAGGTCGCTCGCGCCGACCATGACGTGCGTGAACATCTCTGCTCCCTTGTTCGGTGATTGTCGGGGTTCGCGCTGTCCGCGCCGCGCTCAGGTTGCGACCGGAGTCAACTGCAGCTTCAGCCCGTCCTTCGGCTTCGGGATCGGCACCTGCTGCACCCGGTAT
>CAYQZN010000144.1:0-6708 GCA_964421805.1 uncultured Woeseiaceae bacterium | reverse complement strand
CCACGTAGACGCCGGCGCCCGCCAGCGCCGCGGTGGCGTAGATCTCCGAGCGCAGGATCAGCGGCACGTCGTTGCACATGATGTCGCGGATGAAGCCGCCGAAAGTGGCGGTCATCATGCCCATGCCGGCGGCGATCACCGGCGAGACGCCCTGGGCCAGTGCCGCCTGGGTGCCCGTCACCGCGAAGACGGCCAGGCCCGCCGCGTCCATCCACATGAGCGCCCGCAGGCGGGAGGCGAGCAGCCGGGCGCCGACGAAGGTGAGGCAGGCGGCCACCACGCAGACGCTGATATAGACCGGCTCGTCGATCCAGAATACCGGCGTGCTGCCGAGCAGCAGGTCGCGGAGAGTGCCGCCGCCGATGCCGGTGACCGAGCCGACCAGCACGAAGCCGAGCAGGTCCATCTCCCGGCGGGCCGCCTCCAGCGCGCCGGAGACGGCGAAGACCGCCACGCCCGCGAGGTCCAGCCAGCCCATGGACTCGGCAAGGAACCCGGCAAGGAACTCGGCGAGCGCCGACAGGCTCATGCCGTCCTGCCCCGTTCGGAGCGCGGCAGCGTCCGGTTCAGCAGCGGGTGGCCCGCCAGCAACAGGCTCTCGATCCACCAGGCTTCGCGCAGCCGTGCCCGGCGGCAGTCGGCCACGAAGGTGCAGCCGCAGGCCCGGTTGCAGGAGACGGTCTCGATCAGCCGCATGCCGGGCGCCTTGTCCTCGGCGGCTAGCAGTGCCAGCCACTCCTCCAGCACCGCGGGTTCCCGTGAGGGCCGGGCCCGGCGGAAGCGTTCCGGCGGCTCGTCCCAGAGCGGCAGCGGGCGCTGCAATGGCGCTTGCCGTGGCCGCTCGGCCAGTGCGCTCAGCCACACGCGACCGGCGCGGATATGGCCCAGCAGCCTGGCCCGGGGACGGCGGGTCTGCCCGACGTAGCACACGAGTCCGCTGTCGGGTTCGGCGAGGACGTAGAGGAGGGCGCCGCGCGGGGGCGGCGGGCTTTTCACTTCGGGGAGCCGGCAGACGGGACCGGCCGGCCTCATCCCCGGTCCTCCGGCAGGGATTCCAGCAGCTCCTTCGTGCGGCGCACCGTTTCGGCGACGTTGAAGTGCCGGCCCAGCCGTTCCGCGGCGCGCCGGCCCATCAGCGCGCGCTCCGTGGGGTTTTCGTACAGGAATCGTATGGCTTCGGCGATGGCCCCGGCGTCGCCGGGCGCCACCACGATTCCGGATTGGCCGTCCAGTACCAGCTCCGCGCTGCCGCCGGTGTCGGTGACGATCGGCGGGACCGCGCAGGCCATCGACTCGATGACCGTCTTCGGCAGGCCCTCGCGCTTCAGCGACGGCAGCACGGAGGCCGAGCAGGCGGCCACCAGGGCGGTGGCATCGCGTCGGAATCCCGCCACGTGGATGCGCCCGCGCATCGGGCTGGCACCGATCAGTCTGGCGAGCTCCGGTTCTTCCAGCCCGCCGCCCACCAGGAGCAGGTGGATCGCGGCGTCCCGGGGCAGTCGGTAGGTGGCCTCGACCAGCACGCCGAGACCCTTCCGCGGCCGGTTGTTGGCCACGCAGATCACGGTGAACGCGCCCGCCGGGATGCCGAACTGGCCGAGATCCGCCGGCGGTTCCCGGTACCACTCGAGGCTGTGTCCCTTGTACACGGTGCGCACCCGCCCCGGCCGCGGGTGCTGGGCGCGCAGGCTGTCGCGCACGGCATCGGCCACGCACAGGATCAGGTCCACCCGGGGATTGAGGTGTGTGAGATAGGCGCTAGGGTCCCAGCGATGGATGTTGCCGGTCTGCCCCCGATAGGTGACCACCTTCACCGGCAGGCCCAGGGCTGCCAGGTTGGTGTTGGCGATCGCCTTGTTGTTGAAGGAATAGACGACGTCGATGTGACGCTCCCGGAGTTCCCGGCGGATGCGCCGGATGGCCTCCACCGAGAGCTTGCGCCGGGGCACGAAATCCACCACCTCGATGCCCGCCTCCCGCATGGGGCCGGCATACACCGAATCGCCCTGGGTCATGACCGTCACCGCGACACCGGCCTTCTGCAGGCCGATGAAAAGCTCGGCCTCCGGCCGGACGCTGTTCAGGGTGTCCCCGTGGGAGGTGATGCAGAGCAGCCGCATGGCTCAGCCGTCGCGGCGCCAGAAGAGATCCACGTGCCGGTCGCTCGCCAGCAGTTCCTCGCGCGTGACCGGCGCGAGCGCGCCGTCGCGCAGTATTGCCGGCGTGTAGCCGTGCTCCGTCATGAAGTCCAGCAGCGCGGCCGGCTCCATGCCGGCCGCGCTCATGTAGCGGGGCGAATATTCGAGCATCACGCAGGGGCAGCGTGCCAGCACGCCGGCGGCGCCCCGCAGCGCGGACAGCTCGAAGCCCTCGATATCCATCTTCAGGAAGCGGGGCGTGCGGTCACCAAGTCCCTCCTGCGCCCAGAAATCGTCGAGGGTGGTAGTGCGGATCTCGATCGTGCCGCCTTCGTGGATTGGCAGCATCGAGTGCCGGCCCCGGTTGGAGCCGCCGAACAGATGCAGCTCGAACGTGCCCGCGCGGTCAGAGACGCCGAGCTGGACCGGGTGGACGCGCTGCGCGGCGTTCAGCGCCCGGTTCTCGCCCAGCAGGGCGAAGTTCTCCGGGTCCGGCTCGAAGGCGTAGATGTCGGCCCGGGCCTCGCCGGCGATGCGGTCGAGCACGAGCGAGTACCAGCCGATGTTGGCGCCGACGTCCAGGATGACGTCGCCGTCCCGGATCTCGAGGGTGCGCTTCAGGAAGTCCGTGGTTTCGGGCTCGTGGGCGCCGTATTTGTAGATGTGGCGGCCGATCACGTCGTCGGTGCGCACCCGCAGGCGCAGGTCGAAATGGTCCGCTCTGGCCAGCAGGCGCGGCCGGCGCAGTATGAAGCGGTTGACGACGTAGGCGGCGGCGCGGAGATCCATGGGAGTGATTCGGCTTTGAGGCGGCTTGGTGGCGGCAGGTGCGTGTGGCGCAGTGACGCGCTAGAGTTTAACCGCTTTCATTGCCCGGAGTCGGCCATGCAGGATTGTCGGACGGATTGGCGAATGGCGGGTCGAGTGGGTCGTCGAGCCATGGCAGGCGCACATGCGCGCGCGACCCGAGGACGACCCCGAGGACGACCCCGAGGACGGCTCAGGGTCGCGGCGGTGGTGCTGGGCGCCCTCGCCGCGGCGGGCTGTGCCAGCCAGGAGCCTCCGCCGCCGAGCTTCACCGGCTTCATCCAGGCGCAGACGGCGCCGGTGGAGCCCTGGAGCCCCTATCCCGGCGTGACCGCCCGGCGCCTCAGCGCGGACGAGTTCACCGGGCGCAGCGCCATCCACCTGAGCGTGCCGCTGGGCTGGCGCTGGACCGGCATGGTCAATGGCGCCTTCACCCGGGAGTGGTACGTGCTGGAGGGCCGGGTGCAGGCGGGCGAGCGCCAGCTGCAGGGCGGCGATCTCCTCTACGTGCCGCCGGGCGCACAGCCGCCGTCTATCACCGCCGTTCGCCCGGCGAAGATGCTGGTTTTCACCGATCCGGCCGACCCGGCCTCCGGGCTCGGGCAGATCTTCGTCGCCAGCGCCCGTTCGCTGCCCTGGCGGCCGGGCACGGTGGCCCGGGATGCCGGCGTGCCCCTGGACCTCAGCGTCAAGGACCTGAAGAGCGATCCGGGTACCGGCGCGCGCACCTGGCTGGTGAAGATCGGCCCGGGCGTCGAGGTCCCCTGGGAGAGCCACTCGGTGGTGGAGGAGGGCTACCTGCTGCAGGGCGACTACCGCCTGTCCGAGTGCCTGCCCGAGGGCCGCAAGGACGGCGATTACCTGCCCGGCGGCTATTTCCGGCGCCCGGCCGACTGGATCCACAGCGGCCCGGATTCCGGCACCGACGGCGGGGCCGTCTGGCTGATGCGCTCGCCGGGAGCGCTGGATGCGACATTCCACGACGCTTGCCGGCCGCCGGCGCGCTGAGGGCAGGTGTCGCTCAGCTTCGCTCGGCGACGAGCACGGCGCGTAGCGGTGCGGGGTGTCCTTCCACCGTACGCCCCGGGTCCGCGGGCTCGAGGGCGTCCTGCAGTGACTGGAACGGCATCCACTCGGTGCTCCGCTGCTCTGCAGCGCCGGTGGCGGTAGCGTCCACGCAGCGCACGCTCTCGAATCCGGCGCGCTCGAGCCAGACGGTGAGCGCGGCCACGGAGGGCAGGAACCACACGTTGCGCATGCGGGCGTAGCGCCCCGGCGGCACCAGCACCGTGTCGGGTCCGCCCTCGACCACCAGGGTTTCCAGCACCAGTTCGCCGCCGGGCCGCAGCCAGCGCCGTAGCCGCGCGAGATGGCCGAAGGGCGAGCGGCGGTGATAGAGCACGCCCATGGAGAAGACGGTATCGAGGCCTGCCGGCGGCTCCGGCAGGTCTTCGAGAGGCGTCGGCAGCAGCCAGAACGGCAGCGGCGGCATGAAACGGCGGATTGCGCGGTACTGGACGCTGAACAGCCGCGTCGGGTCGGCTCCCAGCACCCAGCGGGCGCCGGCGTCCAGCAGGCGCAGCGCGTAGTAACCGTTGCCGCAGCCCACGTCCAGCACCCGGCGATCGCGGAGGCTGGAGACGTGGGGCGCGAGCCGGTCCCACTTCATGTCCGAGCGCCACTCGGCGTCCACGTCGACGCCGTGGATCTCGAACGGCCCCTTGCGCCACGGCGCCAGTGCCAGCAACGCCTCGCGGATGGCCTCCCGCGTCGCGGCGTCGGCCTCGCTGCCGATCCGTACCGCCGGGCCGTCGGCGACCGGCATCGCCGGCTCGAGAGCGGGCAGACGCCCGATCGCCGCCTCCCACCGCGCCTGGTCGCCGTGGGGCCGTGCCGCCGCCGCGGCGGCGGCGGCCGCGAGCGCCTCGCCCCAGTCGCCGGCGCCCTCGGCGGCGAGTGTCCGGCGCAGGAGTTCGAGATCGGCCAGGGCCATGGCGGTCAATTCACCCGCAGGCCGCCGTCAGGCGACCGCCACGAACGAGGCGAAATTGAGTTCCTGCATCCAGCAGGCGGCATGGCCGAAGCCGGCGCGGCGCAGCCGCTGCAGGTGGGTGTCGGCCGTGTCGGGGACCAGCACCTCCTCCAGGGCGGCCCGCTTGCGGCTGATCTCCAGGTCGCTGTAGGCGTTGGCCCGCTTGAAGTCGTGGTGCAGCTCGACGAACAGGGCGTCCAGCACGGGATCGGCGAAGCGGATCTTCTCCGACAGCACCAGGACTCCGCCTTCCCGCATGCCGTCACGGATACGTGCGAGCAGGCCGGGCCGGTCCTCGCGGGGCACGAACTGAAGCGTGTAGTTCAGCACCACCAGGCTCGCGTCCCGGATCGGCGTCTCCCGCAGGTCCTCGGTGCGCAGCTCCACCGCCACCCTTGTCCCGTCGACACCGCTCTCGCCGAGGATCTGCCGGCAGCGCCCGATCATGGCCGGGGAGTTGTCCACGGCCACGATGCGGGCGTCGTCGCAGCGGATGCCGCGGGCCATGGCCAGGGTGGCGGCACCCAGGGAGCAGCCGAGGTCATAGCACGTGGAGCCCGGGGTCGCGGCCCTGGCCGCCAGACGCTCGATCTCCGCCAGCGTGCGGCCGTAGCCGGGGACGGAACGGCGGATCATGTCCCCGAACACCGCGGCCACCCGTTCGTTGAATTCGAAGGAGCCCCGGTTGCCAGCGGAGTCCCGGTAGATAGAATCGCGTTTCGAGCCTGTCATGGAAAGATGGTCCGGTGGCGCTCCGGCGGCGTCAAGCTCGGCCGGCGCAGGGGAACACGGCGACCGGCGACCGGTCACAGGAGTTGCGATGTTGGCACAGGTGCACAGGGAACTCGGGATCCCGCCGGATTACGGCGAGGCGCCGCCGCGGCCCCGTTTCGAGGAGGCCACCGGCCTGATCGACGTGGGACCCAATCTCGTGGGGCGGCCGCAGAAGCTCACGCCCCGCGCCGCCGACCGCTGGCAGGCGATGCGGGAGGCCGCGGCCGAGGAGGGCATCCGGCTGCTGCTGGTCTCCGGATTCCGCAGCGTCGAGTATCAGGCCGCCCTCATCCGCCGCAAGCTGGAGGCCGGGCAGTCCATCGAGGACATCCTGGCGGTGAACGCGGCGCCCGGCTACAGCCAGCACCACACCGGAGAGGCGATCGACATCGCCACCCCCGGGTTCCGGCCGCTGACGGAGGAATTCGAGCGCTCCCCCGCCTTCCGCTGGCTCGGCCGCCGGGCGGGCGATTTCGGCTTCGGCCTGAGCTACCCGCCGGGCAACCCCGAGGGCTTCGTCTACGAGCCCTGGCACTGGGCCCTCTGAGCGCGCCGCAGGGTCGCCGCGAGCCGGGACCCCGTGTTGACAGCAGGGGGGCCATGGTTGGACAATAGCGGGCTTGTTTCCGCGGAGGGGTACTCAAGCGGTCAACGAGGGCAGACTGTAAATCTGCTGGCTATGCCTACGTAGGTTCGAATCCTACCCCCTCCACCAGGATAATAGGCGGTGGCGGCAAGCCGGAAGAAGTACTGAAACAGCCCGGGGCATACGGCCTCGACCGGGCTGTTTGCTGTGGAAAAAGGTACGGAATCGGCGGCTATCATCGGCGAGGCGTCATCGAAGAGGCTCGGAAGCGGATCGGAAGAGGCTCGGGGAAAGCTGACCGGAGTGGCAATTGCAGGTGGCACAGGTTGGCGGGTGTAGTTCAACGGTAGAACCTCAGCCTTCCAAGCTGA
>CAYQZN010000143.1:0-6831 GCA_964421805.1 uncultured Woeseiaceae bacterium | reverse complement strand
CTCGCTGGCCCGGCGGGCCCAGGAGAGGACGTAGTCGATACCGCTCACCACTGCCGTCACGAGTACGCCGGCGCCGAGTACGAGCAGGGTGATATCCGGCGGCCAGGCGAAGCCGGCGTGGCCCAGCACGCTCAGGACGTAGAGCAGTTCGATGGCGGTGTTCACCTTGCTGATCTTCGTCGGCTGGCCGGTCACCGGCGCAATCAGGAAATTGTAGGCGAGCGCGCCCGCCACGATCACCAGGTCGCGGACGATCACCACCGCCGCGAGCCAAACCGGCACCAGCCCCACCGCGGCGAGGGTGAGGAACACTCCTGCCACGAGCAGCTTGTCCGCCGCCGGGTCCAGCAGCGCGCCCAGTCGGCTCTGCCAGGCGAAACGCTTGGCGAGGAACCCGTCCACGCCATCGGAGAAGCCGGCGAAGAAAAACAGGGCGAGTGCCACCGGATAGGCACCCACGGCGATGGCATAGAGCGTCGGCGGTATCAGCAGGATGCGGACCACCGAGATGAGATTTGGCAGCCAGCTCAGATTCATGGGGCGCGCCGGCGACTCAGGGTCGGTAGGCCACGGTCAGGTCCGGGACTTCGCCCACGGCGCCGAGCCCGCTCGGATCCACCACCTCCTCCAGGGTGCCGAAGCGCCCGCTCAGCCGCAGCACGCGGCCGAGCCGCTCGGGCGCGCCGAGCAATTCCAGCCGGTAGGTGAGCGCGTTGTCGGCGAGTTCTTCCAGGCGCAGGCCCCGGACCACGCTCACCGAGGCCAGGTAGCGGCTGACCTCTGCGTACGCGGCAAGGTCCTCGACACCGGTCACCGTGAGGCGCGCCGAACTCGCCCGTTCGTCGCCCACGGCCGCGAGCTGTCCGGCCATCAGGTCGGCGACCCGGTGCACGGCATCTTCGATCGAGGCGCGCCACTGGCGCTGCTCGCCGCCGAAATACCAGGTCCAGCGCGGCAGCTGGCGCCCGTCCGCGTCGATGCGCCCGAGCAGGATGCTGTTCGCGCCGTAACGGGAGGACGCCTCGAGCACCGGCTGTTCGAAACCGCCCCACACGTCGCTGAACGCCACGCTGCCCCGGTCCTCGGCGTCGAGCAGCGGCCAAACGAGAGGCAGGCCCCTGGCCAGCGCCACGTCCTCCACGCGCTGGCGCAGGAATCGGTCGGGATCGGCATCGGCGTCGTCCGGCGGCCGGGTGGATCGTCCCGGGAGTGCCGCGGGCGCCGGCTCGTCCTCGGCGGCGATGAGATCACGGTCGCCGCCGCCCCGGTCGACCGCTAGCCACAGGAGCGTCACCGGCCGCTCGCCGCCCCATACGGCGCGGCCGGCCTCCCGCAGCCGCGCCGCGATGGCCCGGCCGTCGAAGCTCACCCACAGCGTCTCGTCCGCGCCACGCCGATAACCCTGCACCAGCCGGGCGGGATCCTCGAACAACGCGTCCAGCCCCGGGTCCCCGGCCGCCGCGCGCTGGCCGGTCACACGCACCAGGACCTGGGACAACGCCCGCCGGTAGGCCTGCTCTCGCCAGTCGGGCTCGCTCCGGTCCACCGGCACCCGGACGGTGTAGAGTTCCGCCACCTGCGCCGCGCGGGCCGGCGCGGCCGCCGCCAGGACGACTGCAACGATCATTGCCGTGACCATGGCGGCTACGGCGCGAGCCGGAAGCGCAGCGAGGCGGAGCGGCAGAACCGCCCCGCGACGCACACCGGCGGTGCTTCGTGCGGTTGGATGCATGAGACGCGGTTTCCGAACAGGACTTCAATCTCTATTATATCGTCCTCCCCCCGGCCTGAGGCCACCGCCCGGGACACATCGGCCGATGAGCGACAAGCAACTGACATACAAGGACGCCGGCGTCGACATCGACGCGGGCAACGCGCTGATAGAGCGCATCGGCGAGGCCGTGGAGAGCACGCGCCGGCCCGAAGTGCTGGCCGGGCTGGGCGGCTTCGGCGGCCTGTTCGCCCTGGACCTGGAGCGCTACCCGCGCCCGGTCCTGGTGGCGGGCACGGACGGCGTCGGCACCAAGCTGAAGCTCGCCGGCATGCTCGACCGGCACGACACCATCGGCATCGACCTGGTGGCGATGTGCGTGAACGACGTGGTGGTACAGGGCGCAGAGCCCCTGTTCTTCCTCGACTATTACGCCTGCGGTGCCCTCGATGTGGAGCAGGCCGCCGCGGTGGTCAGCGGCGTCGCCGAGGGCTGCCGCCGCGCCGGCTGCGCACTGATCGGCGGCGAGACGGCCGAGATGCCCGGCATGTATCCGCGCGGCGACTACGACCTGGCCGGATTCAGCGTCGGCGTCGTCAACCGGGAAGACCTGATCGACGGCAGCCGCATCGCCCCGGGCGACGCGGTGCTGGGCATCGCCTCTTCCGGCCCCCACTCCAACGGCTACTCCCTCATCCGCCGCGTCCTCGAGAGCAGCGGCACGGCGCTCGGCACCGGCGACGGCGAGTCCGTGGGCGGGCAGCCGCTGGGCGAGGCGCTGCTCGCCCCCACCCGCATCTACGTCAAGCCGCTGCTGGCGCTGTTGCGCGCCCTGCCTGTCCACGGACTGGTCCACGTGACCGGGGGCGGTCTGCCGGAGAACCTGCCGCGGGTGCTGCCGCCCGGCACGGAGGCACGTATCGACCGTGGCGCCTGGACCACCCCGCCGGTCTTCGACTGGCTGGCCGCGGCGGGCAACATCGCCCCGGCAGAGATGCTCCGTACCTTCAACTGCGGCATCGGCATGGCGGTCGTCCTGCCGCGGCAGCACGCGCAGGCGGCACTGGCCGTGCTGGCAGAGCATGGCGAGCAGGCCTGGCCCATCGGCGAGATCGCCGCCGGCGACGGCGGCGCGATCGTCTCTTGAGCGCAAGGGCCGAGAGCGCCGCTCGCGCCGTGGTGCTGATCTCCGGCGAAGGCTCCAACCTGCAGGCATTCATCGACGCCGTCGCGGCGGGAGCGCTGCCCCTCAGCCTCGCCGGCGTTGTCGCCAGCCGCGCGGACGCGCCGGGGCTCGCCCGTGCGCAGCGGGCCGGCATCCCGGCAACCGCGGTGCCGGCTGCCGACGCCCCGGACCGGGAGGCCTACGACGCGGCGCTGGCGGCGGAAATCCGTCGCCACGACCCCGATCTGCTGCTGCTGGCCGGCTTCATGCGCATCCTGGGCACGGCCTTCGTGCAGGAATTCGCCGGCCGCATGCTGAACGTGCATCCGTCACTGCTGCCCGCCTATCGCGGCCTGCACACCCACCGGCGGGCGCTCGCAGCCGGCGACCCGGTGCATGGCTGCACGGTGCACTTCGTCAGCGACGAACTCGACGGCGGGCCCGCTGTCATACAGGCCCGTGTGCCGGTGCGGCCCGGGGACGACGAGGCCTCGCTTTCAGCCCGCGTTCAGGCGGCCGAGCACATTATCTACCCGCGGGCGGCCGGCTGGTTCGCCAGCGGCAGGCTGCGACTGAGCGACGGCATCCCGCAACTCGATGGGCGCTCGCTGCACGAACCCGTAACCGTCGATGAAATGGACTGAACCAGGAACTGAACCAGGAACCGAATCGCCGCCATGACCCCCATCACCCGATTGTTGCTCGTCTTCCTCGCTGCGGCCGCCGCCGGCGCGCCGGCAAGCAGCGAGCCTGCACAGACGCCGGAGACGGCGCCGCCCGGCCTGCGGCCGTTCGTCGCGGTGTACGAGGCGAAGGCAAAGATCCTCGGCCTCGGCGGCGACGTGATCATGCAGCTGGCGCCGACGCAGGAGCCGGGGAGCTATGTTTTCCGCAATACCAGCGACCCGCGGGGTCTCGCGAATCTGGTGGCCGGCGAGGAAGTGGAATGCAGCCGCTTCCGCTACGACGAAGACGGCTTCCAGCCGCTGTATTACCACGAGGACGCCGGTGACGATTCCAGCACCGTGCGCTTCCGCCCGGAGGAAGGCGAGGCGATGGCCACCTACAAGGGCCGCGAAGCCACTCTGGAACTGCAGCCCGGCACCCTGGACCGGGCCACCGAGCAGATGGCGGTGCGCCACGAACTCGCCACCGCCACGGCCGAACTCGGTCCCTATACGACCATCGAGCGCAACGAATACCGCACCATCGAGTACCGGCCGGAAGGTACCCGGGTGGTGGACTCGCCCGCGGGCAGCTACCACACCGTCGCATTCCGTCGTCAGCGGGTGGGCTCGAGCCGCAGCGTGCTGATCCACTATGCGCCGAAACTTGACTGGATGCCGGTGATGATCGAGCAGTTCAAGGGCGACGAGAAGCAGGTCACGGCCAGGCTGAAGAACTACCGGCCCGGCGTGCCGTCCGATCCTCAGGCTCCGGGTCACGCACGAGGCAGCGTCACTCCCCGTTGCCCCTGATACTTGCCCTGGCGGTCCTTGTAAGAGACCTCGCAGGGCTCGTCCGACTCGAAGAACAGCATCTGCGCCACGCCCTCGCCCGCATAGATTTTCGCCGGCAGCGGCGTGGTGTTGCTGAACTCGAGGGTGACGTGACCCTCCCACTCGGGTTCCAGCGGCGTCACGTTCACGATGATGCCGCAGCGAGCGTAGGTGGACTTGCCGAGACAGATCGTGAGCACCGTCCGCGGGATGCGGAAGTACTCGACGGTGCTGGCCAGCGCGAAGGAGTTGGGCGGAATGATGCAGACGTCCGAGCTGACGTCGACGAAGCTGTTCTCGTCGAAGGCCTTCGGATCGACGATTGCCGAGTTGATGTTGGTGAATATCTTGAATTCCCGTGAGCAGCGCACGTCGTAGCCGTAGCTCGACGTGCCGTAGGAGACCATCGGCCGGTCTCCGGTGGCGCGCACCTGGCCGGGCTCGAAGGGCTCGATCATCCCCTGCTCATCGGCCATGCGGCGTATCCAGCGGTCGGACTTGATGCTCATCGGTCAGGAATCCTCCACGACGATATTGGGGAAGGCGCGGCTGTAGTCCCGACCGGAGGCGGCCAGCGCGGCGGCCGCCCGCAGCGCGGCCTCCCGGTAGGCGGCGGCGATCGGGCCGTCCGGACGGGCGACCACCGACGGTCTGCCGCCGTCGGCATCCTCCCGGATGGCGATATCGAGCGGCAGTTCGCCCAGCAGCGCCGTGTCCGTCGCGGCAGACAGCCGCCGGCCGCCCTCCGCGCCGAAGATCCGTTCCTCGTGGCCGCACTCGCTGCAGATGTGGGTGCTCATATTCTCGACGATGCCGAGCACGTTGACCGAGACCTTGCGGAACATCTCCAGACCCTTGCGGGCGTCGGCCAGCGCGATGTCCTGGGGAGTCGTCACCACGATGGCTCCCGCCACCGGCACCCGCTGGGACAGGGTGAGCTGGATGTCGCCGGTGCCCGGCGGCATGTCCACGATCAGGTAGTCCAGGTCCCGCCAGCGGGTCTGGGACAGCAGCTGGTTCAGCGCCTGGGTCACCATCGGCCCGCGCCATGCCATGGGCTGGGTGGCGTCCACCAGGAAGCCGATGGACATGGCCTGCAGCCCGTGGGCCTCCAGCGGCTCGAGATGCTTGCCGTCCTCGCTGACCGGATTCTCGCCCTCGAGGCCGAGCATCAGCGGGATGCTCGGCCCGTAGATGTCGGCATCGAGGATGCCGACCCGGGCCCCTTCGGCCGCCAGAGCCAGAGCCAGATTGACGGCCGTGGTGGATTTGCCGACGCCGCCCTTGCCCGAGGCGACGGCGACGATGTTGCCCACCCCCGGCAGCGGCTTCAGGTTGTGCTGCACCGACTGGACGGGGATCTTCACGGTGATCTCGACCTCGGACCGTTCGATGCCGGGCAGCGCGGTCAAGGCCGCCTCCAGCGCCTCGGTCAGGTCCGCGCGGATGCCGTCCGCCGGTAATTTCAGCGTGACGGCCACGCGGGCAGTCCCGCCGTCCCTCACGGCGCGGTCGATACTGGCCACCCGGGACAGGGGGACGTCGGCGACGGGCAATCTGACGGCTTCGGCGGCGGCGGCGATGTCGGGGTCTTTCTCGGCAGTCACGGCACTCGGCTCGGTTCTGGGGTGAATTCCGGGGCGCGCCATTGTAACGGAGAATGGCGCGGGACACCGGCGCGGCAGCACGCCGGACCCGCCCGGGCGCGCCCGGCGCGCCGGCGTGACGGCCGTCACGTTCGCGGCCGGAAATGGCAGCCGGACGGCGGGCTTGTGGCATAATCGGGCCATCACAGGGGACGACCCGGATCGTCGGCATCCCGCAACCTCGAGTCCGCGGACCGAGCGCCCGCCGCCAGCGAGCGGCGTCGTCGCTGCCGGCGGCCGTGGGCAGGGGCAGTGGCTGCCGCGGCCGCGCCGCCGGTGCGCGGCGAGACCTCCCGGGGCGTCCCCGGACGTCTCCAGGGTAACAGCGAGGCAGGATGGCTCTACTCAGCGGATTCAAAACCGATCGCCTCATCGCCGATATCGTCGGCGCGGGCGATACGAATTCGCCAGCCGCCCAGAAGGCGGCCAGCAAGCTGAAGACCATGGGCCCCTCGGCCGTGCCCCGGGTGATCGATGCGCTGGCCAACAGCACCAAGCAGCAGACCATACTGTTCGTCGAGGTGCTCGCCGAGCTGGCCAGCCCGAAGAGCCTCAAGCATTTCGTCGAAGGCCTCTCCGACGGCAACCAGCGGGTCGTCTCGGGCACGGCCTGGGCGCTCTCGAGCACCCGCAACCTGAACCCGAACGATCTCATCGCGCTGCTGGACGACGACGAGGTCTCCAAGTCGGCCGTCATCGAGATCCTGAACGTGCACAAGCGCAAACTGAATATGCGCGACCTGCTGACCAAGTCCTACGAACTCGAGCACAACGACAAGGCGGCGATCTTCAAGATCATCGACGACGTCG
>CAYQZN010000142.1:0-6905 GCA_964421805.1 uncultured Woeseiaceae bacterium | reverse complement strand
GCGCGAGTCAGGGCGCGAGTCAGGCAATCCCGCCGCCACCGTGGTGTTCGGCCGCTTCGAGCTGCTGCGCAACGGTCACGATGTGGCCTTCGGTGACGGCATTTTCGCCAGTTCGGCCACCCTGAATCTCGCCGCGGCGGGCGATGCGCAGCCTATCGTCGGCAGAATCGGCCGAGACGGCGAGTTCGCCTGGGCGCTGGAGCCGGGCACCTACCGGGTGACGAGCATCGGCTTCCGCTATCAAGGCCGGAAAATCCAGCCGCCCACCGGTTTCACGTTCACGGTGGCCCAGGGCTACCGCGCGAGTTACGTCGGCACGATCACGCTGGAAGCCTCCTTCGACCGGGGCCTGTTGGGCACGCGCGCGCAGGTGGACCGCTACACCGTCAGCGACGACTGCGCGGCCGAGTGTGACGACCGCCTGAGCCGGCTGGGGCTCGAGGCGGATCAGTCGACCCGGGCGCTGTTCTCCTGGGAGCGGAGTCTCGCCGCTGCCGAGTAGCGGAACCCGTTTTTCTTGTTGTGGTCCGGCCGGGCTGACCGTAGCATCGCGCCCATGACAGCCGATTTCCGCAACCGCTACCTCTCCTACGAGGAACTCACCGCGACGCTCGAGCACTGGGCCGCGACCTGGCCGGATATCACCCGGCTGGAATCACTGGGCCGCAGCGAGGAGGGCCGTGAGCTTTGGCTGCTCACCATCGGCCCGCGGCCCGACGACGTCCGTCCCGCCGTCTGGGTGGACGGCAACATGCATGCCGCCGAACTCTGCGGTTCCAGCGTGGCGTTGGGCATCGCGGAGGACATGCTGCGCTTCCATGCCGAGGGCGCGGTGCCGCACAATCTCTCAGCCGCGGTAGGCGAGACGCTCCGCGACGTGCTGTTCTACGTGATGCCGCGGATCTCGCCGGACGGCGCCGAGCGCATGCTGAACGAGTGCCGCTACGTGCGCTCCAACACCCGGGACCGGCGCCCCGACAGCAGCCGCTCGTACTGGCGGCCGGCGGACCTCGATGGCGACGGCGTCGCCCTTGCCATGCGGGTGGAAGACCCCACCGGGGAGTTCGTCGCATCGACGGAGGTCCCGGACCTGATGGTGCTGCGCACGGTCGACGACAAGGGGCCGTTCTACAAGCTCTACCCGGAAGGCGTCATCGAAAACTTCGACGGCGCCACCGTCCCCTCGCCGTCCTTCCTTTCCGACAGTCCCATCGACCTGAACCGCAATTTCCCCTGGTCCTGGGCGCCCGACCACGAACAGGCGGGGGCGGGCGAGTATCCCGGCAGCGAGGCGGAGTCCCGGGCCGTGATCGAGTTCACCACGGCGCACCCGAACATCTTCGCCTGGCTGAACCTGCATACCTTCGGCGGCGTCGGCATCCGTCCGCTGGGCCACCAGCCGGATGCGAAGATGGACCAGGAGGACCTCGCCATCTTCCGCCAGGTGGGCGAATGGCTGGAGACCCACACCGGCTATCCGATGGTCAGCGGCTACGAGGAGTTTCTCTACGAGCCGGACAAGCCGCTGCATGGCGACCTCACCGACTACGCCTATCACCAGCGCGGCTGCATCAGCTACGTGGTGGAGCTGTGGGACCTGTTCGCGCAGGTCGGCCTGGAGCGGAAGAAGCCGTTCGTGAAGGCCTACACCGATCTCGACCGCGACGACATGGTGGCGATCGCGCGCTGGGATCGCGAACAGAACGCCGGGCGCGCGGTACTCGAGTGGCGGGGCTTCGAGCATCCGCAGCTCGGTGCCGTGGAGCTCGGCGGCATCGACCCGCGGGTGGGCATGTGGAACCCGCCCTACGAGCTGCTGCCCGGCATCTGCAACCAGCACGCGGCCGCCTTCCTGCGTGTGGCCGCCATGGCGCCCAGGCTGCGCTTCGGGGCGGTGGAGACGACCGACCTCGGCGGCGGTCTCACACGCCTGGACGTCATGGTGGAGAACGTCGGCTACCTGCCGAGCTACGTGCTGAGTTCGGCGAAGAAGCTCAGCTGGAACGAAGAGCTGTATCTCGACGTCGAGTGTGACGGCTGCGAGCTGGCCGAGGGCGGTCCGCGCCGCACGCTCGGCCACCTGGACGGCTGGGGCCGCGGCGCGGGCGAGGGCACCGGGGCGCTGTACTATCCTTATGGCCGCGGGAGCACGGGACGCTCGCAGGTCTCGCTGCTCGTCAAGGGAGAAGGCGACATCGTGCTCAGCCTGCGATCCTGCCGGATCGGCCAGGTACGCTTCGAGGTGCACGTAGGCTAGGGCAGCGCCGCTCTCCACGAGCGCGCAAGAAGCAGGGACGGGCGGGGGACGCTGATGCGCAGGCTCTGGAAGGATCACCAGTGGACGATTATCGCCGTCCTCGCGGTCGTCACCTACGGGCTGGGGCTGTGGGGCTGGGTGCTCTACCTGGCGGCCGAGGAGCCGTTGCTATGGGCGCGATCGTCCTTCCCGGACGTGCTCTACCGGTCACTCACGCTCTTTGTCATGGAAGGGGCCGGCGATCTCGCGGGACCGCCGTGGCAGCTCGACGTCGCGAGATTCGCCGCCCCGGCGATCGTCGTCTATACAGCGATCACAGCGCTCTTCAGTGCGTTCCGGGCCCAGCTGCAGATGTTTCATGCCGGCCTGTTCAGCGATCACGTCGTCGTGTGCGGCCTGGGCGAGAAAGGCTTCCTGATTGCGACTGCGCTCCGTCGGGCAGGGTGCCGGGTGATCGTCGTGGAATTCGATGCAGCCAACGGCCGCATCGAGGAGGCGCGGGATCAGGGTATCGTTGTGCTGATCGGGAACGCCACCGACCGGGAGCGGCTGGCCGGCGCCGGTATTGCCCGCGCATCCCATGTCTTTGCGGTAGCCGGCGATGATGGCGTCAACGCCGAAGTCGCCGTGCATGCGAGAGAAGCGGTGACGCGGCGGGCCCGCAGTCGGGGGCTCGGTTGCTATATCCACATCTCGGACCCGGACCTCGCCGTCTTCCTGGAAGAGCGAAGCATCGCCGAAACGCAGGCAGCCGGTTTCCGGCTGGAGGTCTTCAACATCCACGAATCCGGCGCGCGCGCTCTGCTGCGTGACTTCCCGCCGTGGGTGGCGAAATCACCGCGTCCGGCGGTCGTGGGCGCCGGGCGGTTGAGCCGTGCCTTCATCGTGGAAACGGCGCGGCAGTGGTCGGACCCCGGGGCGCAGAGGCTGCCGATCCTTCTGATCGACCGGGACGCCGCAGCGATCGCGCGGGATCTCGAGCTTCGTTTTCCGATCGTCGCAGAACGCTGTGACCTGCAGACGATCGATTGCGACCCGACAGGCAGCCGGTGCCTCGAAGGCTCGCTCCTGCGTGACGAATCGGGCGCCGTCGACGTCAGCGCCGTCTATATCTGTCTCGGAGACGACGCGCGCTCGCTTTCGGCAGCCCTCGGCCTGCGCCGGCACATCCGCCAGTCCGGTGTCCCGTTCATCGTGCGCACCCAGGTGCGCGGCGGTCTGGCCAATCTGGTCGGCGCGCAGAGCCGGGCCGTGGACGAGGGGGCCGCGGAGCCGAAGATAGACGTATTCTCGCTGTACGACCGCACCTGCGTACCGGAGATACTGATGCGCAGCCGACGCGAGCAGATTGCCCGCGCCATCCACGAGGGCTATCTCGCGACCAACCGGCGCCTCTATGGTGATGGAGTGCCTGCGACCGCGGCGGTGAAGCCATGGGAAGAGCTTCCGGAGCACTACCGGGAGGCAAACCGGGCCCAAGCCGACCATATCATCCCGAAACTGCGGGAGATCGGATGCCGCCTCCGGCATCGCTACGGCCCGGGCGCTCCTCCGTTCCGTTTCACGACCGCAGAGCTGGAAACGCTGGCCCGTGCCGAGCACGAACGTTGGATGCAGGATCGCAGTGCATCCGGTTGGCGTCTCGGCAGCCAGCGCGACGAGAGGAAGAAGGTGCATCCCGACCTCGTCGACTGGGACGACCTCGCCGAAGACCGGAGGGAGCTGGACCGGGATGCCGTGCGGAAACTGCCCGCCTATCTCGCCACCGGAGGGTTCGAGATCGTCCGCGAGGCGGCAGGCTGAAGGCGGGCGGTGTCGAAAGTCAGTACTCGCCCGACTGATTGTTCCCGATCGTGCTCTTCTTCTCCCGCAGTTTTTTCCGGATGGCGGTGACGACGTTCTCGACGTAGCCGGTATCCTGTTCGGCGCCGGTCAGATTGCGCAGCTCGCGGGCCTGAACGATCACGCTGATATTCTCGCCGCTGGATACCGAGAGCCGGAACTGCTCCGCGTGCACCGCTTTCTCGCCGTCCGGCAGGGAGAGATTCGTCGAATCTTCGCGGAGCGATACGGACACGACGTCCTGATAATGAAATTCCTGGGCATGCTCGTTGAGGTAGGTATTGCGCAGAAAGTTGAAGTCGGCCTCGTAGGCGCCCAGGTGTGATTCGGTGAGCAATATGGCGGTGACATGGTAGACAGCGAAACGCGCCGTCTTGCGCTTCTTCTGCTTCTGCACGCGATACAACAGCTCCTTCGAAGGAATGCCATTCGTCTCCCACAGCACGGGGCCGATCACCAGCAGAGGGTCACTGACGAGATCGTCCCGATCCAGATCGAGCTTCTTCATGGCGAGATCCGGCAGTCGCTCCAGGTCCTGTGTGCGCCACTCGTCGATCTGTGCGTGGGAGGGGGGACGTGTCAGCGCGCGGTAGGCGATCACCAGGATGAACACGAGCATCGCGATGCCTCCGGCTAGCCTCACTTCATTCGTCCCGCCGAAGATGAGCATCCCGACTCCGGCAAGAGCGAGAATGATTACCAGCGGATGGATGCCTCGGCGGCTGAAATAACGGCGTATCAGTTTTCGTTTCTTCTTCTCGTCCATGCGTCATCCCTCGGCAGTGAGCCAGCGTGTAACGGCAGTATCGATCCAGGGAGTATGGCGGAACGTCTCGTCGAGCAGGTCCTGGCTGAACGTGCTCCTCCTGTCCCCGGATACGGCGGCCTCCAGCAGTTGTTCAGTGGTCGGCGGTGGCATCTTCAGCTTGTTCTCCTGATAGTAGTCCCACTTGAACAGCCCGAGCATGAAGAGGTCGAGAAACGACCCCCGGGCGTTGATCGCGGCCATCAGATGCCTTTCCACGCGCGTGAGTGTCTGACCGGTCACTTTCTTGGCGCGGCGGCCGCCGAGCAACGCGATGGCATGAAAGTAGTGGGCATCGGCGAATTCGGGGAACAAGCGCTCTGCTTCCTCGAAGCTGGCGCAGGCGCTGCGGTAATCCAGGGCTTCCAGGCTGGCCTTCCCGCGTTTATAGGCGTTGTGGGCGTCGTCTACCAGCATCTGGGTCCGCGCGCTGCCCGTCGGGCCGGCCCCGGCCTGTGCCAGGCCGGCGACCCAGTGGGACAGCAGCCGTGAACGCTCGTCGTCCGGGCACTCCGCGAGGGAGCCGCTCCGCGGTGCGCACTGGATACGGCTGCCCTGCTCGGAGAATAGCGAGACCTCCTGCCACCGGCAGGGCTCGCACACCCAGGCGTAGATCGTCAGAGGCTGACCGCCCTGCGTGGCGGCGCTCCAGAGATATTCGATATAGGGGAGCTCCTCGCGCCGGATGAAATCGGAATCGAGGAAATCGGCAGTGAGCAGCACGACGATGAAGCGCGATCGTTTGATCTCGACAGCGATGCGGTCGAACCAGTCCTCCCCGTGTTCGATGCGCGCGTCGTACCAGACGTCCATGCTGCCTCGTTCGCTGAGCGGTGTCAGGTGCTCCAGGAAGAGATCGCGCCAGTTCTCGTTCCGATGGGAGTAGCTCAGGAACAGTCTGGGCGGCCGCTGCTCGCCTGCCCCCGTCATCGTGCCCCCTCGTATTGTTCTTCCGCTCTTGCTGCGGATTCTACCCTCCGGCGATCAGCGTCGCGAGGGTGTCTTCACCCCCACACATACACTCAGCCGATATCGGACACAGCTAACCTTCCCGCTATTCGACGAGTGCGCCGCTGCGGTAGTCGGCGATGGCCTGCTCGATCTCTTCGCGGGTGTTCATGACGAAGGGGCCGTACTGGGCGACCGGTTCGCCGATGGGTTTGCCGGCCAGCAGGATGAATCGGGCGGCGTCGCCGACGGATTCCACGGTCACGCTGTCGCCCTCGCCGAGTATGCCCGCCGAGCGCGGCGGCAGTTCCCGGCTGTCGGCGCCGCGGCCGACTGTGATGCTCCCCTCGTAGGTGTAGACGAAGGCGCTGTGGCCGGCCGGCACGGGGCACTCGAACAGGTGATCCGCCGCCAGTTCCACGTCGACGAACAGCGGTTCCGTGCTCAGGCCGTGGATGGGGCCCGTCACCGGGCCGCCCTCCAGCGGCACCTCGCCGGCGATGACCTTTACCCGGCCGCCGGCGATATCGACGGCGGGGATGTCCGCCGCGGGGATGTCGCGGTAGGCGGCCGGTTTCATTTTCTCGGCGGCGGGCAGGTTGATCCAGAGTTGGAAGCCCCGCATGCGGCCCTCCCGCTGCTGCGGCATCTCGGAATGGATCACGCCACGGCCGGCGGTCATCCACTGCACGCCGCCCTCGGTCAGCTCGCCCACGTTGCCCATGTGGTCCTCGTGGCGCATGTGGCCGTTCAGCATGTAGGTGACGGTTTCGAAGCCGCGGTGCGGATGGGGCGGGAATCCGGCGATGTAGTCGTCCGGATTGTCGGTGCCGAACTCGTCCAGCATCAGGAAGGGGTCCAGCCGGCCTGCCTCGCTGGCCCCGAGACTGCGGCGCAGCCGCACGCCGGCGCCGTCGGAGGTCTCCACGCCGGGGATGACCCGGCTCAATGTGCGTTCCGCCATGATCCGTCCTCTTTATTGTCTGTCGCGCGTCTGCCGCGCATCTGTCTCGCCAGTGTAGCGCCCTGCGCTTCGGCCCGGCGACACAGCGG
>CAYQZN010000141.1:0-6938 GCA_964421805.1 uncultured Woeseiaceae bacterium | reverse complement strand
TGCTCGGCCCCTGCGAAGCGCTGATACCCGTGCTCATGTACCCGGCCGCGCAGCAAAATTATGCGGGGCTGATGCTGGTCACCGGCGTTTTCGGCGCCGCCACGCTCATCACCATGGTGGCCGCCGTGCTGGTCGGTCTGTGGGGGCTGAAGACGGCCGGTGAGAAGCTCGGTCTGCGGCGCTTCACCCACTGGTCCCATGCCGTCTCCGGTGGCGCCATCGGATTGTGCGGCGTGGCGATCATCGGCCTCGGCCTGTAGCCAACCAATCACTGAGCGATCCGGAGTAGTCATGACATTCAGGAACACCCGCATCGAGCGCGAACTGCCGAAGGAAGTCCGCGAGTGGCTCGAAGAGGAAGTGGCGGAACAGGAAGAACGCTACCGGAAAATCGTCGCCGAGATGGAAGCTCTCGATCCCACCCGGGACCAGTGGTACGAGGAGTTCTTCGAACGCATACAGGAGTATGGCTTCAACGTGGACGGTGATCAGCGGATGAAGATCCCCGAGCACGATCTGCCGGTCAAGCCGGACCGCAAGCACAAAGTCGTCTACTGAGCCGGGAGAGCGCCATGACCAGACCGCATATCGAGCCGTTCTGCGACCGCGACGTCCATTTCAAGAACATGCCGCTGCCGGGCTTCGGCAGCGGCTACCGCTACAAGATGCTGAGCCTGGACCCGGAGGTCGGCTCCTGCACGATGACCGTGCAGCTCGACTCGGGCTATCGCCAGCCGCCCGGCTTCAGCTACTCCGAGCTGGAGTTCATCGTCGTCGAGGGGAGCATCAGACTCGGCGACAAGGTCTGTAATCGCGGGCACTACTTCTTCGTGCCTGCGGGCTATGCGCTGCCCGAGCTCAGCTCGGACCAGGGTGCGCTCCTGCTGATGATGTACAACACCGCCGAGCCGAGCCTGGTGGAGAGCGATCAGCACCACGAGCTCTCCCGCACCGAGCTCTATCACGACGTCGACACCTATGCCGACATCGTCTGGGCCCCGGGCAACGTGGTGAGCCCGTCGGTGGCGGCCGGCTGCATGATCAAGCTGCTGAACTTCAATCCGCAGACCTTCGCCATGACGTTCCTTTACTGCATGGTGCCCCAGTTCCACCAGGACAATATCTCCTACCACGACTGCTGCGAGGAGGGTTATCACCTGTGGGGGACCTCGTGGATGATGCAGTTCGGCGAGTTGCCCACCGGCGGCTACTTCTGGCGCCCGCCGTACATCAACCACGGCGCCTTCGCCAGCGAACTCGGCTGCATCGCCATCGGCCGCACGGACTCGAAACTGTTCAACCATTTCCACTACAACCCGTGGAGCACGCCGGAAGAGAACGAGGAGCGCTCCGCCGCACGCCTCGCCAAGCGCGACCCGGTGCTCTACAAGTGGTGCGTGAACCACGCTCACAACCATCCCCACGGGCCGGAGGACTTCGAGGACACGATGCAGCGCCGCGGCACCCACACTCACGGGGACGGCACGACGCATACCCATCACCACCACGGCGACCACGACCACTAGAACTGTAGGAGGGCCTTCAGGCCCGACTCCCTCCTTTCCTGGCCGCCCTGCGGGGGTATCCATCTTGCTCCCGACAAAAGGTCGCGGCGATGGATACCCCCGCATGACGGCCGTGCTCGCGGTGGCGTGAAGGAGCCGCCAGTCAGCGGCGCCTGCTGACTGGTGCCAACCCTCTCGGCTGCGGGCCCGCGACCCTTATCCACCCGATGGCGGGCCAACGCCGATAGAACCGCGGATCGGGCCTGAAGGCCCTCCTACCTGGGCAGGTGCTGCGCCAGGTCTTTCTTCACGATCTTGCCGAGGCTGGACTTCGGCATCTCGTCGAGGAAGATCACCGCGGCTGGCACTTTGTAGGGCGCAAGGCGCTCCGCGCAGTGGGCCAACACGCTTTCCTCGTCCCGCAGGCCGCCGGTGACGAAGGCGACCGGCTCCTCGCCGAGCTTCGCCGACGGGCGGCCCACGACCGCGGCCTCGTCGATGTCCGGGTGGGACAGCAGCGCCTTCTCGATCTCGCCCGGGTAGATGTTGACGCCGCCACGGATGATGACGTCCTTCTCCCGGCCGCGCAGCATGAGGTGGCCTTCTGTCCCCCGCGCGGCGAGGTCGCCGGGATAGAACCAGCCGCCGGCCTCTGCCTCGTGTTCGGTGCCTTCCTCGTCCAGGAAGCGCGTGGCCACGCCGGGCCCGCGGTAGCGCAGGCGGCCCGTCTCGCCCGCCGGCACGGGTTTGCCTTCGCCGTCGAGCATCTCCACGTCCACGCGGAAGACCGGCCGGCCGACGGTGTCGGCGTGCTCGCTCACCTCGTGGGGCTGCAGCACCGAGATGCCGCCCCCCTCGCTGGAGGCATAGTAGGAGAGCAGCCGCGGACTCAGCCTGGCGCTGATCTCCCGCGCCTCATCGGCATGCAGCACGGCGCCCGAGGAGATCAGTAGTTTCAGGTGAGGCAGCAGGTGGCCGTCGCCGTCGGCCAGCGGCAGCAGGCGCCTTAGCAGTGTGGGCACCAGGAAGGCGACCGTGGCCCGGGAGCGGTTGATGGCCGCGGCGAGTTCCTCCGGCTTGTGCGGCGGCGGATCCAGCACCACGGTGCCGCCGGCTGCGAGCAGGCACATGCCGAACGAACGGCCCGCCCCAAAGTACAGCGGCGTCAGGGCGATGAAGCGGTCGTTTACGTTGATGCCCAGGGTCACCCACTGGTTCACGAAGCGCTCGTAGAACTGGCGATGGGTGACCAGTGCGCCCTTTGGCCGGCCGGTGGTGCCGGAGGAGAGGGAGATCAGCACCGGCAGATCGCCGTCCTCCGGCATCGGCGGCGGCGCCTCGCCCGGCTCCTCGTACCAGCCGTCGTCGGGCCGCAGCAGGGTCAGCTCGCCGTAGTCGGCGTCGCTGTCGTCCGTCAGCAGGCAGCGGGCGTCGAAAGCGCGGGCGACATCCTGTTGCTCTGCCGCGGTCCAGCGGTGGTCGACGGGCAGGATCACCGCACCCAGGCGGGCCACGGCGTAATGCAGCAGCAGGTGGAGCGGGTGATCGCCGAGCGCCAGAGCCACTCTGTCGCCCGGGCGCACCCCGGCCGCGGCGAGCCGCGCGGCGCAGGCCTCGATGCGCCGCCAGGCCTGCCGGTAGTCGGTGGCCTCGTCCTCGCGGTCGCGCCAGACGATGGCCGGGTGGGCGGGCCGGTTGCGGGCGTGACCGGCGATGAGGCCGGCCAGGTTCAGTCGGTCAGTCACCGCCTGCGCCGCCGTCCAGGCCGTAGATCCGGATGACGTTGTCGCGCAGGAGTTTGCGCTTCGGGCCGGGCCGCAGATCGAGTTCGTCGATCTCCTGTCGTGTGCGCGCGAAGTCGAGTACGGGGAAGTCGGTGCCGAAGATCACCTTGTCCTGGCCGAAGGTGTTGATGTAGTGCACGAACTCCTCCGGCCAGTACTTCGGGCTGTGGGCGTCGGAGCCGATGTAGACGTTCTCGTGCTTCCACGCCATGGCGATCATCTCCCGCGTCCACGGGATGCCGACGTGGATGCCGATCAGTTTCAGCTCCGGGAAATCGCAGGCCACCGGGTCGAGCGTGATGGGCTGGCCGACGCTGCGGCAGCGGTAGTCCTTCGAGTAGATCATGGACTGGCCCACCTGCATCTGGATGGGCACGCCGAGTTCCACGCACTTGGCGTAGAAGGGGTAGTACTTCGCGTGGTCGGGGGCCAGCTCGAACCAGTGCGGATAGAGGTGGGCGCCGATGAAGCCGAACTCTTTCACCGCCCGCTCCAGCTCGCGCACGCCGTCCATGCCGGTGTAGGGATCGATGCCGATCAGGCCGGAGAAATGCCGGGGATACTGCTCGACGGCGCGGGCGACGATCTCCGGCGGCATGTGATAGCAGCCCGGCAGGCCGGGGCGGCCGGACTTCGCCGCCACCAGGAAGGCGTGGCCGATGCCGGCCTCGCCCATGCGCTCGATCATCTGCGCCAGCGTGAGTCCGCCCATGAGACCGCCCTGGGCTTTCATCTTGCCGACGAAGAAGTCCGGACCCCAGTCCGGGCGCACCGACAGCGCTTCCTCGGTCCAGATGTTCACGACGGCGTCGATGGCCCGGTATTCGTCGGTCATGGTTCGTCTCTTTGGCTGCCTTTGCTCATACGTTATAGTAACTGCTCCACAGGGGTGGCCCCAGAGGGCCTGAGACCCGTTGGCGCGGCGACCGCTTGCGACCCGCGCCGGCACGGGAACCCTCAGAACCTGATCCGGTTAGTACCGGCGTAGGGAGGAGGATCCATGACAATCCCGTTATCCGTCGTCGCCCGTCTCGGGGTGATCGCCGTTTTCCTGCCGCTTGCCGCGCCCGTCTCGGCCGAAGACGACGAGGTCATCGAGGAGATCGTGGTCACCGCCGACTTCCGCGAGCGCGAGCGCGCCGAGCTGCCTGCCAGCGTCGCCGTGCTGTCGCGGGAGACCGTGCGTGAGGCTGCAGTGCAGCACTTCGAGGAGCTGACCCACCTGGTGCCCAACCTGAACTGGGCGGGCGGCAGCAACCGGCCGCGTTATTTCCAGATTCGCGGTATCGGCGAGCGCAGCCAGTACGAGGGGGCGCCAAACCCGTCGGTCGGCTTCCTCATCGACGATATCGACTTCTCCGGTATCGGCGGCATTGCGGTCACGTGGGACGTGGCACAGGTGGAGGTGCTGCGCGGGCCCCAGGGGACCCGCTACGGCGCGAACGCGCTGGCCGGCCTCATCAACGTGCGCTCGGTGGAGCCGGGCCCCGAGACCGAGGGACGCTTCCGTCTGCTCGCCGGCGGCGACGATGCCCGCGGCGCGAGCGCGGCGTTCGGCGGGGCGCTGACCGGCTCTTCGAGCTTCCGCGTCAGCGCCAACCGCTACGAGAGTGACGGCTTCCGCGACAACGTGTACCTCGGCCGCGACGACACCAACGGTCGCGACGAGACCGACGGGCGGGCGCGCTTCCGCTGGCAGCCGGCCGACGACCTGCAGGTGGACCTGAATCTGCTCTACGTGGACGTGGACAACGGCTACGACGCCTTCGCCATCGACAACGGTTACACCACGTACTCGGATGAGCCGGGCCGCGACGCCCAGCGCAGCCGCGGCGGCGCGCTGAAGGTGCGGAAGGATTTCGGTGAGACGGCCAGCCTGACCAGCATCACGTCGGCGGCGCGCTCCGACATCACCTTCAGCTTCGATGCCGACTGGGGCAACCCGGACTTCTGGGCGCCCTACACCTACGACTTCGTGACCCGCTTCCTGCGCGACCGGGAGACCATCAGCCAGGAGTTGCGGCTGGTGTCCGGACCGGACGGCGGCCTCGCCGACGGCGCCGTCTCCTGGCTGGCCGGCGTCTACGCACTGCGGCTCTCCGAGGGCAACCGGGAGGACAGCACGGGTCTGTACGTCGACCCGGCATTCGGCGCTTTCCCGCTGCAGAAGGACCTGCGTTCCGACTACGAGGCGCTCAGCACCGCCGCCTTCGGCCAGCTCGACTGGACGCCGGCCGATCGCCACGAGATTTCCCTCGGGCTGCGGGTGGAGCACCGGAGCGCCGATTACGTGGACACGCTGGACGGCTCTCCGCGCAACGACCTCACGGACAGCGAGACGATGCTGGGCGGACAGCTGAGCTACCGCTACGCGTTCGGGGAGCGCCACGGCACCTATGTCAGCCTGTCCCGCGGCTACAAGGCCGGCGGCTTCAACCTTGGCAGCGTGCCGAGCGAGGACGAGCGCTACTTCGGCCCCGAGTCGCTGTGGAACCTGGAGGCCGGTATCCGTTCGGAGTGGCGGCCGGGCCTCCTCGAATCGGGTCTGACGCTGTTCGTCTCCCGCCGCGAGGACCAGCAGATCGGCACCTCGACTCAGCTGGTGCCGGGGGATCCGTCCTCGTTCATCTTCTTTACGGACAACGCCGCCAGCGGCCGCAGCATCGGCCTGGAGGGCGAGGTCCGCTGGGTGCCACGCGGCGACCTCGAGCTCTGGGCCCGTCTCGGCCTGATGCGGGTGGAGTTCGACGAGTACGCCACGCCGGACGGCCTGGACCTCTCCGGCCGCGAGCAGGCGCATGCGCCGGGCTACTCCTTCGCGCTCGGCGCGAGCTGGGAGCATCCGGCCGGCTGGTTCGCCCGTACCGACGTCACCGGCAAGGACGAATTCTATTTCTCCGACAGCCACGACCAGAAGTCCGACCCGTATCGGCTCGTGAATCTGCGCTTCGGCTACGCGAAAGGCGGCTGGACAGCCAGCCTGTGGGCCCGCAATGTCCTCGACGAGCGCTATGCCGTGCGCGGCTTCTTCTTCGGCAACGAGCCGCCGGACTTCCCGAACGAGCGTTACGTGCGGCTCGGTGATCCGCGGCAGATCGGCTTCACCCTGGAATACGGATTCTGAGCATGCAGACCACCATTGACGTGAGCCTCTATCCGCTGGCCGACGAGTTCATCCCGGCCATCGATGATTTCATCGCCCGGCTGAACGCCCGGCCGGAACTGGCCGTGCACACCAACCCCGTCAGCACCCGCATCAGCGGCGACTTCGAGGCGGTCTGGGACGCGCTGAAGGCGGAGATACGCGGCACCTTCGAACGCGAGGGCAAGGCCGTGTTCGTGCTGAAGGTGCTGCACGCGGGCGGGGCGGACGCCGGGGCGTGAGCGGCTTCGTAGAGAGGCTCGCCGCGCAGGCGGCCTCCCTGTCGCCGGCAGAGGCGCTGGCCGTCGCGCTGGCGATCGCCTACCTGGTCCTCGCCATACGCCAGAACATCTGGTGCTGGGCCTGCGCATTCGTGAGCACCGGGCTGTACATCTGGCTGTTCCACGGCGCGGCGCTGTTCATGGAGTCGGCGCTGAACGTGTTCTACCTGGTGATGGCCGTCTACGGCTGGTACGAGTGGCGCTACGGCGGCGCCCGGCATACCGG
>CAYQZN010000140.1:0-7121 GCA_964421805.1 uncultured Woeseiaceae bacterium | reverse complement strand
ACCACCAGATTGTGAACAGGATACAGGCGGTCGCCCACAGGCAACCGATCGTATGGCTCGCCAGCGTGAATTCGATGGCGCCGAGCACGCCGGCCGGGTCGGAACCGGAACGGCGTACCGCGCCCGCCACGCGGAGCGACAGCGCCAGCAGCACGAACGGCACCGCAGGCGCCAGCAGCGGCAGGTGACCCGCCACCGTCAGCCACAGCGTCGCGGCCGCCGCGATCAGGTGCAGGCCCACGTAGATGCCCGCCGTCGCCGTGCGGCCGAAGCGAACCGGCAGTGTCGCCTTGCCCACGGCGGCGTCCGCATCGAGATCCGGCACCTCGTTGATGAGCACGATCGCCGCCACCCAGGCGCTCACCGGCAGGGCGAAGACGATCAGGGGCAGGTCGACCACACCCGTCTGCAGCCAGGCGGCGCCGCTGACAGGCAGTATTCCGAAGGCGATGCCGATCGCCAGTTCCCCGAGGCCCAGCGAGGACAGCCGCACCGGCCCGAGTGAATAGACGATGCCGAGCGCGACGCCGGCGAGGCCGAACCAGAGCACGCCGATGCCTCGCAGCCAGATCAGCACGAGGCCGATCAGCGCCGCGATCGCCAGCAGCTGGATGCCCCAGCGGGCCATCTCGCCCGTGGACATGATCTGGTTCTGGATGAAGCGCGAGCCGCCCGTATAAGGGTAGATTCGACTGGTATTGCGCCGGTCGCTGCCGCCGGTCTCGTCACCGACGTCGTTCAGCACGTTGCCGGCGCCGTGCACCAGCATGGTCGCGACGAGGGCGAGCAGGGCCACGACGACATCGAGGCCGCCGGCCTGTGCGGCGCCCCAGGCCGTGCCTGCGATCACCGGCAGGACGGAAGCCGGGAAGAATTTCGGCCGGGTCGCATGGAACAGGCGCTTGAGCCGGCTGTCGCCGAAATCGCCGGCGCGCGGCTCGATGACAGCCGTCTTGTCCGCGCTCATCTCCATACCCCCGAAAAACACATCCTGCCTCTGTCCATCACCGGGTCCTCCGCAAAAAACGGGCCGCCGGGCCTCCCGCCCGGCGGCGCGCGGCACAGTGTAATGGATTTTGCTTAGCAACCGGCCCGGCCTCGCTCCGGCGGCGGTCTGAAACCACGGATTCACCCCCTCCGCTGCCTAACTTACCGGCCGCTGCGCGTATGAGAATAGGCGTTATTACTTACGGTTAGCGGCGCCCGGGGTGGTTATCCTCGGCACTCGGCGCAGTCTTGCGTCATCGGTAATCCAACGCCGCGTGCAGGGGGTTTACGCATGTGTCTCGCAGTCCCGATGCAGATCAAGTCCATGGACGAGTTCAGCGCTCGCTGCGAGGCCAAGGGCGTCGAGCGGGAGGTCAGCCTGTTCATGCTGCGGGGCGAGACCGTCGAACCCGGCGATTACGTCCTCGTGCACGTCGGCTACGCCATCCAGAAGGTCTCGGAAGAGGAGGCGGCTTCCAGCTGGGAGCTCTTCGACGAGATTCTTGCGGCAGCCGATGCATGAGCTGTCCGTCTGCCAGGCTCTCATCGGGCAGGTCGAGACCATCGCCCGGCGTGAATCCGCGGCCCGCGTAACCGTCATACACCTCGCCATCGGCCCGCTCTCGGGCGTGGAACCCGAACTGCTGCGCCGCGCCTGGCCCCTGGCCGCCGGCGCCACCATCGCCGAGGAGGCGGAACTCCTCATCGAGGCGGCCGATATCCGGGTAGAATGCTCGGTCTGCGGCGCCGAGTCCGCGGCAAAGGCCAACCGGCTGCTGTGCGGCGAATGCGGCGACTGGCGCACCCGGCTGGTGAGCGGCGACGAGATGCTGCTGACCCGGCTCGAACTCGAACGCAACGGCGGCGTCCAACACGGAGACACCGGCGCCACCACGGAGGACTCCAGACATGTGTGACACCTGCGGCTGCAACATCACGGCCGGCAACCAGCACCTCATCCGCCCAGGCGGCAAGTTCGAGCGCACGGCGAGCGGCGCCGAGTCCGTGGACGTGCTCCGGGGGCTGCTGAGCGAGAACGACCACCAGGCGGCCCACAACCGTGAGCATTTCGACGGCCACGGCGTGCTGGCGGTCAACCTCATGTCCTCGCCGGGCGCCGGCAAGACCGCGCTGCTCGAGGCGACCATCCAGGCGCTGGCAGGCGAACTTCGCATTGGCGTGATCGAGGGCGACCTCGAGACCGAGAACGACGCCGAGCGCATCCGCCGCCACGGCGTGCCCGCCATTCAGATCGCCACCGGCACCGCCTGCCACCTGGATGCGCACATGGTGCACGACGCCGTGCACGGGCTGGCGCTGGACGAACTCGACATCGTCTTCATCGAGAACGTGGGCAACCTGGTCTGCCCGGCCAGCTTCGATCTCGGCCAGCACCGCAACATCACACTGCTGTCGGTGCCCGAGGGCGACGACAAGCCTGCCAAGTACCCGGTGATGTTCCGTGCAGCCGACCGGATACTGCTCACCAAGAGCGACCTGCTGCCCGTGCTGGACGACTTCGACCCGGAGCGGGCGCGCGCCTGTGTGCGCGATCTTGCCACGCCCGCCGTCATGCAGACGGTCTCCGTGAAAAACGGCGAGGGCATGGACGAGTGGCTGGAGTGGCTCCGCGCCGAGCGTGCGGCCCAGGGCGAACGGGTGGCACGGGGCGAGTCGGCGCGCCCGGCGGTGCAGCCCGACGGCGCCCATCTGCACGCGCACACCGGCGCTCCCGCGCGCTAGGCCCGGCGCGGCAGGCCCGACAGACCGATAACCCGTCAACCGCCAACAGTTCGACCGCAATCGCGACGAGCAGGGGGATACCGACATGGCACACGACGCGCGCTACTGGCTGGATCAGCTGAAGGCCCTCCCGCTGCCCGACCGCGTCCGCATCATGAACGTGTGCGGCGGCCACGAGCGCTCCATCACGAGCGCGGGACTGCGTACCGCCATCCCGTCCCGGATCGAGCTCATCCCGGGGCCCGGCTGCCCCGTGTGCATCTGTCCCGAGGAAGACGTCTACGAGGCCATGCAGCTCGCCCTGAACGAGGACGTGATACTGGTGGCCTTCGGCGACATGCTGCGGGTGCCGGTGAACGTGCCGAAGCGCGAGCCGCGCTCCCTGGAACAGGCCAAGGCCGCAGGCGCCGACATCCGGCCCATCGCGAGCCCCACGGAGGTGGCCGCCGTGGCCCGGGACAACCCGGACCGGCAGGTGGTGTTCTTCGCCGCCGGCTTCGAGACCACCACCGCGCCGGTAGCCGCCATGCTGGCCGAGGGCGCGCCGGACAACCTGAGCGTGCTGCTGTCAGGCCGGCTCACCTGGCCCGCGGTGGCCATGCTGCTGGAGTCCGGGGAGCCGGGCTTCGACGCCCTGATCGCCCCCGGCCACGTCTCCACGGTGATGGGTCCCGAGGAATGGGCCTTCGTGCCGGAGAAGCACGGCATCCCGGCCGCGGTTGCCGGCTTCCGCGCCGACACCCTGCTGGCCGCCATGTACTCGGTGCTGCGCCAGCTCATCGAGGACAAGCGCTTCCTGGACAACTGCTACCCCGAGGTGGTGCGCCCGGGCGGCAATGCGGTGGCCCGCGAGTGCCTGGACCGGGTCATGCAGGTGCAGGACGCCACCTGGCGCGGCATCGGCGTGATACCGAAGTCGGGCTATGGCCTGCGCCCGGCGTACGAGCACTGCGACGCACGCCTGCAGTTCCCCTCCTACGCGGACGACTCCCGCAAGCGGGTGGGCCAGATGCCGCCGGGCTGCGACTGCGCCAAGGTGGTGCTCGGCAAGATCTATCCCAACGAGTGCCGCCTGTTCGGCGCCGCCTGCACACCGCGCAAGCCCATCGGGCCGTGCATGGTCTCCGACGAGGGTGCCTGCCGCATCTGGTGGTCCGCCGGCATGCGCGAGAATGTCTGGGAAGGCCGCAAGAAAGCCGGCACCGCCGCCGGCTGAGCGGGCGGCGTCCGCCGCCGCCCGCGAGACGCGCCGGATCTGCCTCACGGGCCACGTCCAGGGCGTGGGCTTCCGCCCGTTCGTCTTCCGCCTCGCCCGCGAACACGGCATCGCGGGCTGGGTGCGCAATCAGCTGGGCGAAGTCGAGCTGCGGGCGCAGGGTGCGCCCGAGACGGTCGCACGCTTCCGCGACGCCCTGATTGCCGACGCACCGCCCCTGTCCCGGCCGCAGCTGACCGCCGACGAGGCTGTGGACGAGGGCGACTTCGACGGCTTCCGCATCCTCGAGAGCGCCGTCTCCGAATCCCCGCGCATCTTCGTCCCGCCGGACTACTTCATGTGCGAGGACTGCCGGCGAGAGCTGGCCGACCCCGGCGACCGGCGCCACCGCTATCCGTTCATCAATTGCACCCAGTGCGGGCCGCGCTACACGCTGATCGAGGCCCTGCCCTACGACCGGCCCAACACCAGCATGGCGGCCTTCCCGCTGTGCGCGGACTGCGAGCGCGAGTACCTGGACCCCGCCGACCGCCGCTTCCACGCCGAGCCCGTCGCCTGCCCGGCCTGCGGCCCCTCGGTGACGCTGCGCGCCGACGGCGAGACCCTGGCCCTGCGCGAGGATGCCATCGCCGCGGCGGTGGATCGCCTGCGCGCCGGCGAGATCCTGGCGGTGAAGGGCATCGGCGGCTATCACCTGATGTGCGCGGCCGCCGATGCCGGCGCCGTCGCGCGGTTGCGCGAGCGCAAACCCCGGCCCCACAAGCCGCTGGCCGTGATGTTCCCGCTGGCAGGCCCGGACGGGCTCGACGCCGTGCGCGGCTCGGTGGACCTGCGGCCGGAGGAGACCGCCGAACTCCTGAGCCCCGTGCGGCCCATCGTGCTCGCCGCCCGCCGTGCCGACTGCCCGCTGGCGGACAATCTGGCGCCCGGGCTCGCCGAACTCGGCGTCTTCCTGCCCTACAGCCCGTTGCACCAATTGCTTACCGGCGATTTCGGCGCGCCTCTGGTGGCCACCTCCGGCAACGTCAGCGGCGAGCCCGTACTGACGGATCCGGACGAGGCGGAACGGCGACTTCAGCGTATCGCCGATGCCTTCCTGCAGCACGACCGGCCGATCGTCCGGCCCGCAGACGACCCGGTGTTCCGGCGCGTGGGCGGCCGGGTGCGGCCCATCCGCATCGGCCGCGGCTGCGCGCCGCGGGAACTCACACTGCCCTGGCGCCAGCCCGAGCCGGTGCTGGCCGTCGGCGGCCACATGAAGAACACCCTGGCGCTGGCCTGGGACGACCGGGTGGTGGTCTCGCCCCACATCGGCGACATGGGGACGCCGCGCAGCATGCAGGTCTTCGAGCAGGTGGCCGGTGACCTGCAGTCCCTGTACGGCGTGGAGGCACGCCGGGTGCTGGCCGACGCCCACCCCGGCTACGACACCCACCGCTGGGCGCGGCGCTCGGGCCTGCCCGTGGAGACCGTCTGGCATCACCATGCCCATGCCTCGGCCGTGGCGGCGGAGCACGGCGGCGGCGGGCCGTGGCTGGTATTCGCCTGGGACGGCGTAGGCTACGGCGAGGACGGCAGTCTGTGGGGCGGCGAGGCGCTCGTCGGCCGGCCCGGCGCCTGGCGTCGTGTGGCGAGCATGCGCACCATCGCGCTGCCCGGCGGCGACAAGGCGGGACGCGAGCCCTGGCGCAGCGCCGCCGCCATGCACTGGGCCTGCGGCCTGGACTACGCGGACGGGCCGGAGCACATGGATCTCGCGCGCATCGCGTGGGAACACGGGCTGAACTGCCCCGTCTCCAGCGCGGTGGGCCGACTCTTCGACGGCGCCGCCGCCATGGTCTGCGGCATCGGCGCCGCGAGCTTCGAGGCCCAGGGGCCGATGATGCTGGAGTCCATTGCCGCCGGTGCCGCCGGCGCACCCGCCGCCACCGTCCCGGGCAACGCCGTCCAGCTGCCGGTGGCCGCCGACGAGGCCGGCGTCCTGCGCACCGACTGGGCGCCCCTGCTGCCGATGCTCTGCGATGCGGCCCGCCCGGCCGCCGAGCGCGCGGCCGACTTCCATGCCTCGATGGCCGAGGCACTGGCCGTCCAGGCAGGTATGATCGCGGAACGGGATGGCTTCGAACGCATCGGTCTCACCGGCGGCGTATTCCAGAACCGGGTCCTGGCCGATGCCGTGCTGGAGCGCCTCACGGCGGCCGGCCACACCGCGGTCATGGGCACGGCGCTGCCGGCGAACGATGCCGCCATCTGCTTCGGTCAGGCCGCGGAGTTCGCGGCCCGGTCGGGATAGTCAGCCAGACACCATAAAAACGGGCATCAGCCCTGATCCGGATAACGGGCACTGGCCCGATGGGAGAACAATGGAAGACGATCGCATCAGTCTCGCCCACGGCAACGGCGGACGCTTCATGCGCGAACTCATCGACGAGATCTTCGCGCGCCACCTCGCCAACGACGACCTGGACGTGCGCGCGGACGCCGTGCCGCTCAAGCTCGACGAGGGCGAGGTGCTATTCACCACCGACGGCTTCACCGTGCAGCCGCTGGAATTCCCCGGCGGCGATATCGGCGCTCTGGCCGTGCATGGCACCTGCAACGACCTCGCCGTGGCCGGCGCCCGTCCGTGCTATCTGAGCCTCAACGCCTTCATCGAGGAGGGGCTGGAGATCGCGGTGCTCGACCGCATCATTGCGAGCCTCGCGAAGGCGGCGGCCGAGGCCGGCGTGCGCGTCGCCGCCGGCGACACCAAGGTGCTGCGCCGCGGTGAAGGCGGCGGTCTGTATCTGGCCACCACCGGCGTCGGGGTGCGCCTGCCCGGCGTGAAGCCCTCGTTCGACAACATCCGCGCCGGCGACGCGCTCATCGTCAGCGGGCCCATCGGCGATCACGGCACGGCGGTGATGCTCGCACGGGAGGACTTCGGCCTGCGTGGCGATCTGCAGTCGGATGCCGCCAGTATCGCTCCCCTGGCCGCGCGGCTGCTGCAGTTCGACGGGCTGCGCTTCATGCGCGACCCCACCCGCGGGGGGCTGGCGACGGTCACCCACGAGATCGCCTCCATCACCGGCCTGGGGGTGCGCCTCCGCGAGGCGGAGGTGCCGGTGCGCGAGCCGGTGCAGGCGGTCTGCGAGATGCTGGGCTACGACCCCTACTACCTGGCCTGCGAGGGCCG
>CAYQZN010000139.1:0-7150 GCA_964421805.1 uncultured Woeseiaceae bacterium | reverse complement strand
ATTCCTGGATGCTGATGCGCCGCTCGGAGGGCTCGATGCGGTTGCTGATGCCGAGTATGCCGCGGCGCTCGCCGTCGCTCTCCATCTCGCCCAGCGTGGTCTCCACCGTGCGCGTGTCGCCGTCGCGGCTGTAAGTGATGGCCACCGTCTCTCCCGGCCGCGGCGACAGCGCCTCGGTGAGTTCGCGCCAGCTCGCCACCGGCTCGCCGTCGACCGCCTCTATCCGGTCTCCCGATTCGAGCCCGGCCGCCTCGGCGGCGCTGTCCGGGTTGACCTCGCCCACCACCACGGGCGGCGACCAGGGGCGGAAGCCGAGCCCGTCGAACAGCACCCCCGGCTCCGTCAGCCGCGCCGCATCCCGGCCCACGTCGATGGTCAGCCGCTCGGTCGAGCCGTCCGCGCGCTCCACAGTGAGCGGCACGCGGCCGTCGTCGACCATGTCGCCCAGCAGGGTAATCAGCGTGTCCTCCCAGCCGGAGACGTCCTTGCTGCCGACCTGCACGATCCGGTCTTCATAGGCCAGTCCCGCCTCGGCGGCGTAGGAGTCGGGCTCCACCTCGCCGACCACCGGCGCCACCACGGCGACGCCCTGGACGAACAGTATCCAGTAGGCGGCGATGGCGAACAGGAAATTGAAGGCAGGCCCCGCAAACAGCACGGCAATGCGCTGGGGCACCGGTTTCTGATCGAAGGCGCGGCCCTGGTCCTCCGGGGCGATCTCGGTCTCGCGCCCGTCCAGCAATTTGACGTAGCCGCCCAGCGGCAGCGCGGAGATGCAGTATTCCGTGTCGTCCGCGCCGCGCCGTATGCTCCACAGCGGCTTGCCGAAACCGATGGAGTAGCGCAGCACCTTGATGCCGAACAGCCGCGCGACGATGTAATGACCGTACTCGTGTATGGCGATCAGCAGGCTGATCGCCACGATGAAGGCCACGACGGATGTCAGTATGGTGACCAAAGACCGGTTCCCCGCGCGCAAAGTCCGCCAGTATAAAGGATGGCCCCGCGTGTGCGGACGCCGTCCCGCCCACACACACAGACAGCGCCGGCGGGGCGGGGGTTCCCCGCGCGCTGCCGGGCGCAGGCGCTGCCCCTGACCCGGCTCATGACAGCCCGAGCAGTCTCAGCATCAGCAGGAACAGGGGGGAGGCGGCCGCCAGGCTGTCCACCCGGTCCAGTACGCCGCCGTGACCGGGGAACAGGTGGCCGCTGTCCTTCACGCCGGCGCTGCGCTTGAACAGGCTCACGGTGAGGTCGCCGATGATCGACAGCAGCGTGGCGGCCAGCGACAGCGGCAGCAGTATCGCCAGCGAGATGCCGAACCACCAGGCCCCGGCGATGCAGACGAGCGTGGCGGCGGCCAGCCCCCCGAACACCCCTTCCCAGGTCTTGCCGGGACTGACCTTCGGCGCCAGCTTGACCCGGCCGAAACGCCGGCCGGCGAAATAGGCGCCGATGTCCGCCGACCAGATCACGGCGAGCACGAACAGCACCACCTGCGGACCCCTCGGCCCGGCCATGTACAGGCTCCCCAGCGCCAGATAGGCCGGCACCAGGGTGGCGAGCCCGCCCACCCAGATCAGCCAGCGCGGCACGCGGATGGGATAGCGCACGACCAGCACGGCCGCCACCAGCCAGAAGCCCAGCGAGACCAGCAGTACGGGCACCAGCGCCACGAACTGCGGCACGGCCCACCAGACCGCGGCGATCGCCGCCGCCAGCACCGCCGGGAAGAGGCCCCGCGCCGCGCCTTCGGCGCCCAGGAAAGCCGACCATTCCCAGCCGCCGGCAACGATCAGCACGCCGAGCAGCACGAGGGTCAGCGGCGGCGGGAATACGAACAGCGCGAGCAGGATCAGCACGACCGCGATCACCGCGGTGATGACACGCTGGCGCAGCATCATCCGACCTCGAGCTGTTCCTGGGTGCGGCCGTAGCGCCGCTTGCGCTGTGCGAAATAGGCGAGTGCCTCGTGGAACTCCGCGGCGTCGAAGTCCGGCCACAGCGTGTCGCTGAAATACAGTTCCGTGTAGGCCAGGTTCCAGAGCAGGAAATTCGAGATGCGCCGCTCGCCACCGGTGCGGATCAGGAGATCCGGGTCCGGGCAGCCGGCCAGAGCGAGCCGGGCGGCCACCGCGTCCTCGTCGACGGATTCCACGCTGCGCCGGCCTGCCGCCACCTCGGCGGCCAGAGACCGGGCCGCCTGGCCGATGTCCCAGCGCCCGCCGTAGGCCGCGGCGATGACCAGCCGCAGGCCGGTGTTGTCTGCCGTGCGGCGCTCGGCCTCCTCCATCTGTCGCACCAGTCCGCCGGGCAGACGCTCCCGCGCGCCGACGAAGGTCAGTTTCACGCCGTTCTCGTGCAGCTCCGCCACCTCGCGCTTCAGCGACTCGACGAACAGGCGCATCAGGCCGGTGACCTCCTCCCGGGGCCGCGACCAGTTCTCGCTGGAGAAAGCGAACAGGGTGAGATACTCGATGCCCAGCTTGCCGCAGGTCTCGACGGTCGTTCGCACCGGCCCGATGCCCGAGCGGTGGCCGAGCTGGCGCGGCAGTCCACGGCGTCGCGCCCAGCGTCCGTTGCCGTCCATGATGACGGCCACGTGGCGCGGCAGGGTCGCGGGCGGGCTGTTGCGGGTATTGCTCATCGGCGGGCCATGGGATGCGTGAGACGGGCGTCTCTCAGAACTCGAGGAGTTCCTTCTCTTTCTCGGCCAGCTCCTGGTCCACTTCGGCCACGTACTTGTTGGTGAGTTGCTGGATGGCCTCTTCCCCGCGGCGCTCGTCGTCCTCGCTGATCTCCTTCTCCTTGAGGAGTTCCTTGAGGTCGTGCATGGCGTCGCGGCGGATGTTGCGGATGGCGACGCGGCCGCCTTCCGCCTCGTGGCGAACGATGCGGATCATATCCTTGCGGCGCTCCTCGGTCAGCGGCGGCAGCGGCACGCGGATGACGGTGCCGGCCGTCGCCGGATTCAGGCCGAGATCGGAATTCATGATGGCCTTCTCCACCACCGGCACCATCTGCTTCTCGTAGGGCGAGATGCTGAGCGTGCGCGAATCTTCCACGCCCACGTTCGCTACCTGGTTCAACGGCACCTCCGCGCCGTAGTATTCCACGTGGATGTGATCCAGCAGGCTGGTGTGCGCACGCCCGGTGCGCAGCTTCGTGAAATCCTGCTTCAGCGACGCCACACTCTTCTTCATGCGCTCCGCCGCGTCTTTCTTGATGTCCTCTATCACTCCGTGTCTCCGCTGATCAAAGGCCCTAGTTGGTGACGAGCGTGCCGACGTCCTCGCCGCGCACCACCCGCAGAAGAGCGCCGGGCCGCGTCAGGTCGAAGATCCTGAGCGGCAGGCCGTTGTCACGGCACATCACAATAGCCGTGGCATCCATCACATTCAGCTTATCGGTCAGCACCTGGTCGAAGGACACCGTCGAGTAGCGCCGCGCGTCCGGAACCGTGACCGGGTCTGCGCTGTAGACGCCGTCCACCTTGGTGGCCTTCAGCAGTATGTCCGCGCCGACCTCGATGGCGCGCAGGCTGGCCGCGGTATCGGTCGTGAAGAAGGGATTGCCGGTGCCGGCTGCCAGAATGACCACCCGGCCTTTCTCCAGGTGGCGGATGGCACGGCGCCGGATGTAGTCCTCGCAGACCTCGTGGATCTGCAGCGCCGACATCACCCGGGCGTAGACACCGAGGCGCTCCAGGGCATCCTGCAGCGCCAGCGCGTTTATGACCGTGGCGAGCATGCCCATGTGATCGCCGGTGACCCGGTCCATCCCGGCCCGGGCCAGGCCCGCGCCACGGAAGATGTTGCCGCCGCCGATCACCACGCCCACCTCGATGCCCAGTTCGCGCACGTCGCGCAGCTCACCGGCGATGCGTTTGATGATCTCGGGGTCGATACCGTAATCGAGGCTGCCCAGCAGCGCCTCGCCACTCAGTTTCAGCAGGATGCGCTTCAGACCTGGCTCGGCTTCAGACATAGGCGGCGCGACTCCGGGCGTTGCCGAAACCGGGCACCGCCGCGGCGGCCCCTGATCCGGCGTACGACAAGGCGTACGACAAGAACTGCCCCGCGCGGGCGGGGCCGTCCGATTCTATCCTACCGGGCAGCGCGGAGGCCATCGGCGAGGCCATCGGCAAATTCCGGCGCGGGCCTCAGCTGCCCTGAATCTGCGCCATCACCTCTTCGGCGAAATTCTCTTCCTTCTTCTCGATGCCCTCGCCCACCTCGTAGCGCACGAAACGCTTGACGGTGGCGCCGGCCTTGCCCAGCAGCTTGCCCACGGTGACGTCCGGATCCTTCACGAAGGGCTGACCCACCAGCGTGATCTCCGACAACCACTTGCGCAGCCGCCCCTCGACCATCTTCTCGATGATCTCGGCCGGTTTGCCGCTGTCCCGGGCCTGCTCGGTCAGGATGCGGCGCTCGGAGGCGAGCTGCTCCGGGTCCACGTCCTCCTCGCTGATGCAGGCGGGGTTGGAGGCGGCCACGTGCATGGCCAGATCCCGCGCGAGCTCGGCATCGCCGCCGTCGAGGACGACGACGGAGCCGATGCGGGCACCGTGGCTGTAGACGCCGGTATTGCCGTCGGCCGGCACCACCTGGAAGCGGCGCACGCCGATGTTCTCGCCCACCTTGGCGATCAGCGCCTTGCGGGCCTCCTCGACGCTCTGGCCGTCCAGGTCGGCGGCCATCAGCTCGTCGAGACCGGCCGGACGCCGGGCCAGCGCCAGCGCTGCCACCTTGTCGGCGAAGGCCGAGAAGTTCTCGTCCTTGGCGACGAAGTCGGTCTCGGAGTTCACCTCGACCACCGCCACGGCGTCGTCGCCGGTGGCGATCACGATCTTGCCGTCGGCGGCCACGCGGCCGGCCTTCTTGTCCGCCTTCGCCTGACCGGACTTGCGCAGCTGCTCGACCGCAGCCTCCAGGTCGCCGTCGGTCTCCACCAGCGCCTTCTTGCACTCCATCATGCCTGCGCCCGTACGTTCGCGCAGTTCCTTGACCATCGCTGCAGTTACAGCCATCTCTCTACCTCGTAATCCGTGCGGACGGGACCGCGATACCGCGGCACGTCCATGATCCTTCAGTCAAATCGCCCGCTCGACCGGCCGGGGCCAGGGCTCGCAGGAAGGCTCAGCCCTCCTTTTTCGGCTCCTCGGCTTCCTTGCCGGCTTCCTCGCCGGCCTTCTCCGCCGCCTCGGCGGCTGCCTCGGGCTGCGGCGCGCCGGCGCCGGCCTCGCTGCCGGGCTCCTCGGCTACCGTCTGCGCGGCTGCCTCGGCCTCCGGCTGCGGCTCCTCGCCGGGGGCGGGCTCTGCCGCCGGCTGCGACTGCTGGGCCTCGGCCACGTCCGCTGCCCCGGGCGCCTCGCCGGCATCGTCCGCCTTTGCCACGGCTTTCTTCTTCGCCGTCTTCTTCTTGGCCTTCTTCTTCGCGGGAGCCTTCTGGCGCGTGGTCTTCTTCGGCCGGCCCTGCTCGTCCAGCTCGACGAATTCGTCGTCGCCCAGGACCGCCTCCGGGGCGGACGCCTTGCCGTCCAGCACCGCGTCGGCGATCACCGCCGTGTAGAGCTGGATCGCGCGCATGGCGTCGTCGTTGCCGGGGATGATGTGGTCGATCTCGTCCGGCGAACAGTTGGTGTCCACGACGGCCACCACCGGGATACCCAGCTTCCGGGCCTCGGCCACCGCGATGTTCTCGTGCATCACGTCGATCACGAACAGGGCGTCCGGCAGGGAGTTCATCTGCTTGATGCCGCCGAGACTGCGCTCGAGCTTCTCGCGCTCGCGCTCGATGGTCAGGCCCTCCTTCTTGGTGAGCTGCTCCATCGTGCCGTCTTCCTTCATGGTCTCGATCTCGGCCAGCCGCTTGATCGAGCCCTTGATGGTCTTGAAGTTGGTGAGCATGCCGCCCAGCCAGCGGTAGCTGACGAACGGCATGGCGCATCGCTCGGCCTCGCTGCGGACGGCCTCGCGGGCGGACCGCTTGGTGCCGACGAACAGGACGGTGCCGCCGTCGGAGATCAGGTTCTTCACGTAGCCGGCAGCGTCCCGCAGCATCGGCAGCGAGCGCTCCAGGTTGATGATGTGGATCTTGTTGCGTTCGCCGAAGATGTAGGGGGACATCTTCGGGTTCCAGTAACGGGTCTGATGCCCGAAATGCACACCAGCCTCCAGCAGCTGGCGCATGTTCACGTCAGTCATGTCGTCTCCTCGGGTTGAGCCTCCATACACCCGCGGACCGCAACCCCTTTTTCGGCGGGGCACCCGGCGGACCGTGTCGGTGCATGTGTGGATTAAGTTTTCGGATTGCCTGTCAGGCGCGCGCTTTATACCATAGGTCGCTTTGTCCAACAACGCAGCGGCGCGGAAACCCGGCGGAGGGTAGCCCCGGCCGTCATCCCCCAGGAAACCCCAGGGCGCGCCCGGCGCCCCTTTTGCCATGAATGTGACCATAAAGACACCCGACGAGCAGGAGAAGATGCGCGTGGCCGGCCGGCTGGCCGCCACGGTGCTCGACATGATCGGCGAGCACGTGGCCCCGGGGGTGACCACGGGCGAGCTGGACGCCATCTGCCACCGCTTTATCGTCGAGGAGCTGGACGCCGTGCCCGCGCCGCTGAACTACCGCGGCTTCCCGAAATCCATCTGCACCTCGGTCAATCACGTCGTCTGCCACGGGATTCCGGGAGACCGGCAGCTGAAGTCCGGCGATGCCGTGAATATCGACATCACGGTGATCAAGGACGGGTTCCACGGGGACACCAGCCGGATGTTCCACGTCGGCAAGCCCTCCGTGCAGGCCGAGCGGGTGGCCGCCGTGGCCCGCGAGGGCATGCTGCGCGGTATCGCCCAGGTGGGCCCGGGACAGCATCTCGGCGATATCGGCCACGCCATCCAGAAATACGTGGAGTCCCAGCGCTGCTCGGTGGTGCGCGAATATTGCGGGCACGGCATCGGCCGGGGCTTCCACGAGGATCCCCAGGTGCTGCATTACGGCAAACCGGGCACGGGCATGGAGCTCGCGGCGGGCATGAGCATTACCGTCGAACCCATGGTGAACGCCGGCAAGCGCCACGTGAAACTGCTCCCGGACGGCTGGACGGTGGTCACCAAGGACCACTCGCTGTCCGCCCAGTGGGAGC
>CAYQZN010000138.1:0-7216 GCA_964421805.1 uncultured Woeseiaceae bacterium | reverse complement strand
GCACCACGCTGCAGGCGCTCTACGCCCTGTTCGACAACTGCAACAGCCTGCACACCAATGCGTTCGACGAGGCCATCACCACGCCCACCGAACAGTCGGTGCGCCGGGCAGTGGCCATCCAGCTCATCATCAACCGGGAGCTGGGCCTGAATTACTGCGAGAACCCCTGGCAGGGCTCGTTCATCATCGACGAGCTCACCGACCTGGTGGAGGAGGCCGTCTACCAGGAGTTCGAGCGCATCTCCGAGCGCGGCGGTGTGCTGGGCGCCATGGACACGATGTACCAGCGCGGCAAGATCCAGGACGAGAGCCTGTACTACGAGAGCCGCAAGCACGACGGCAGCCTGCCGATCATCGGCGTGAACACTTTTCTGCCGCCCGAGGGGCAGGAGGACGAGGTGGGCACGCTGGAACTCATGCGCTCCAACGACGAGGAGAAGCAGGCACAGATCGACGCGGTGCGCGCGTTCCAGCGCAACCACGTCGGCGACCGCAGCGAGGCGCTGGAGCGGCTCAGGAAAGTGGCCCGGGCCCGCGGCAACATCTTCGAAGAACTCGTGCAGACCGTGAAGACGAGTTCCCTGGGTCAGATATCCAGGGCCCTGTACGATGTGGGCGGCGAGTACCGCCGCAACATGTGAGTCACGATCGAGGCATCGCCAAATGGCCGAAGAAAAAGAACTGCTGACGGAGACTAAGGACGGTGTCACCACCATCACGCTGAACCGGCCCGACGCGCTGAATGCGCTGACGCCGGGCATGCTGGAGGCGCTGGGCAATGCGATGGAGGCCGCCGGCGACGACGACGACGTGCGCGCGGTGGTGGTCACCGGCGCCGGGCGCGCCTTCAGCGCGGGCGTCGACCTGAAGTCGCTGGGCGACCGGCCCATCATCAACGGCAGCGTCGGCGACATCCTGGATATCCCGGCGCGGCGGGCCATCCGTTACATGGAGATCGCGCCGAAGCCGGTCATCGCCAAGGTGAACGGGCATTGCTTTACCGGCGCGCTGGAGCTCGCGCTCGGCTGCGATCTCATCTACACCGCCGCCGAGGCGAAGCTCGGCGACACCCACGCGAAGTGGGGAGTGCGGCCCTCCTGGGGCCTGAGCCAGCGCCTGCCGCGGCGCGTGGGGATGACGCGGGCGAAGGAGATGTCGCTCACGGCCCGCAGCGTCACCGGTGCCGAGGCGGCGGAGATCGGGCTCGCCAACGACTGCGCACCGGCGGCGGAACTGGACGACCTCGTGGGCTCGGTGCTGGAGCGGATACTGGGGAACAGCGCCCACGTCCTGGCCGCCTACAAGGTGCTCTACCGGGACACCGAAGACCGCACGCTCACCGCCGGCCTGGCCTTCGAGGCCGGCACCATCTTCGAGATACCCGATACCGCCGAGCGGCTGTCCGGCTTCCGCAAGTAATGGCTGCGGCCTCCTCGGCCGGGGCGTACGGCTGTGCTTCACGGAGACCACGGTGCTCGACGCGGGATCGGATACACTCTAGGGCGCTCGGCAGCTATAACCTGTTCCGCCGGCAGCGCGGATCCAAATCCACACAACCAGATCGGGAGTGACATGAGCGATCTATTCGACCTGAAAGGGCATCGCGCCCTCGTGACCGGCGCCGGCAGCGGCCTCGGCAAGCAATTCGCGAAGACCCTGGCCGCGGCCGGGGCGGAAGTCGTGCTCGCCGCAAGGCGCCACGAGAAGCTGAAGGCCACCGCGACGGAGATCGACAACGCCGGCGGCACGGCGGCCTGCATCGATCTGGACGTCACGAATTCCGACTCGATCCGCGAGTGCTTCGAGCAGGCGGAGCAGGAGATCGGCCTCATCGACATCGTGGTGAACAATGCCGGCATCAGCCGGGACAGCTTCGCCGTGGAACTCTCCGAAGAAGACTGGGACGCGGTGATCGACACGGATCTGAAAGGCGTCTTCATGGTGGCGCAGGCGGCGGCGCAGCGGCTCATCAAGGCGGAGAAACCCGGCAGCATCATCAATATCGCCTCCATCCTCGGCAGCCGCGTGACGAAGATGCTGGTGCCCTACAACGCGGCCAAGGCCGGCGTGAAGCACATGACGAAGAGTCTGGCGCTGGAGTGGGCGCGCTACGGCATCCGGGTCAATTCCATCTCGCCCGGCTTCTTCAGGACCGAGATCAACGAGCACGCCATGCAGGCCGGCTACGAGGAGCGGCTGAACGGCATGATACCGATGAAGCGCATCGGGCAGGTCGAGGAGCTGTCCGGCGCGCTGCTGCTGCTGGCCTCTGACGCCGGCAGTTTCATGACCGGCAGCGACATCGTGGTGGACGGCGGGCATCTCTGCAGCTCGCTGTGAGGACGGCCGCTGCCAGGGATATGTTGAAAGATCGCATCAGCAATGTGTCGCCATGGACGCTCGTCACGCTGGCGGGTTGTGCGACGCTGGTGCTGGTGGACCAATGGCGGCAGCAGATGCCGGCGCTTCTTTCTTACGCACACGGGACGCTTCCCAATCTGGTCGCCGTTCCAACACTGACATTCGGGTTCCTGATGCTCCGGTTCCCGGAGCGGCGCCGCTACACCGATGTCGAAGCGACGCAGCAACGCCGGTTATTCCGGGGGTTCTGGGCAGCGGCTATCGTGGTGACCGTCGTCTGGGAGCTGGCGCAGCTGCACGGGAATCTCGTTTTCGATCCGCTGGACCTCGCCGCAACAGCGATCGGTGCGGCGTTGGCTATAGTGCTGTTTCGCAATTTGCGCCACTTGTCGTACAGACCGGCAGCCGAGCCTCGCAGCGGAATCGAATAGTGCTGCCCCTGTTCGAGTACGGCGGGCAGCGAAACGACGTATCCGAGCGTCGGTTCTTGACCGCAAAGCGGTCATGTGACTACTCTGCAGTACGATTTCCGGAGTCGACCCGAAGGAGCCCGTCAAGGTGAATACCGTAGGTGCAGGAATTGGGATCGGTGCCGGCGTTGGCGCAGCGATCGGAGTTGCGATGGATAACATCGCTGTGGGTGTCGCAGTCGGCATAGCGATTGGTGCGGCAATCGGCGCATCGATGAAGAACAGAAACCGCTGATCGGCCTCATACGGTTGCAACGACCGCTCCTGGCCGTGGAGCGACCCTAGCGCCGTTGTGAGGTAGCATTCTCGCTATCGACCCCAGCCGCCAACACGGCATATGCCATCTCGGAATCCGACGGACGAGCTGCTTGAACACTTGAGAGCCGCCGAAGTCGCGCTCCACAAACCGGGTACGCGGCATGATCCTTCTAAAGTGGAAGCGCTGCTATATCATCCGTTTTTGGAGTTCGGCCGTTCGGGGGTTAGCTACGATCGAGCCGAAGTGATCCGGTTCTTGGCCTCCGAAGAATTGGATAGCCGAATCTTGTCTCAGGATTTCGCGATAATGCGGCTAAGCGCTGACGTTGCACTGCTGACATACAGGTCCGCGAGTATTGATGCTTCCGGGGCAGTTAGCAAATACACGCTAAGGGCGTCTATTTGGATGTGTACACCCGATGGCTGGAAGCTGAGGTTTCATCAAGGCACGCCGAGTGAGCCATTCGAGATAACTGCGGATCACCGCTAGGGGCCGACTCCAGAAGTCAGCGGACTAACTACCGAGGCGGACAGCAAGTCTTCTTTGAACCGGAAAGCCGACGGGGTGCGGGAATGGCAGGCCGTTGTTTCCGCGGAAACGTTTTCTCGAATTCACTCGACGTGCGGTACGCAAGTTGATTGGAAAGAATTCTGTCGCGGGTAGATATCCGCCTGCCGAGCGGCTGCGTACCTATCGGGAGATATGCAGTGCGCAGATCTTGTTGCCGTCGGGATCGCGGAGATAAGCGATATAGAGATCGCCCATGCCGCTGGACCGCACGCCCGGCAGGTCTTCGATGGCGATGCCGCCGTTCGCTATCCCCGCGGCATGGAATGCCTCCACCTGCTCGGGGCTTTCTGCCGCAATGCCAATCGTGCCGCCGTTGGCGCTGGTCGGCGGTTCGCCGTTGATGGGTTTGGTGATCGCGAAGGTCGCGCCCCGCGCACGGTAGAAGTATCGGTCCTTGTCGCGGATGGGTTCGGCGACACCCAGCGCGCCGAGCACGGCATCGTAGAACTGCTTCGATCGCCCGAGGTCGCTCGGGCCGACCATTACGTGTGTGAACATTTCGGCTCCCTTGTTCCGTGACTGCCGGGTTCCGTGACTGCTGCGGTTCGCGCTGCCCGCGGCGCCCTCAGGACGGAACCGGGGTCAGCTGCAGCTTCAGCCCGTCCTTCGGCTTCGGGATCGGCACCTGCTGCACCCGGTATTCGTAGCCCTCGGGCACGCTGCACTCGTAGGTGAGCACGAAGCGGTGCAGGAAGACCTTGGCCAGGATGGCCGCGAAGTGCATGCCCAGGCACTTGTGCACGCCACCGCCGTAGGGCGCATAGGCGAACGCGTGGCGCTTGTGTTCGGCGCGGTCCGGGCCGAAGCGTTCCGGGTCGAATTTCTCCGGGTCGGTCCAGATGTTCGGGTCGCGGTGCGCGGCGTCCGGTGACACGGTGACCTGGCTGTTGGCCGGTATCCGGTAGCCTGCCCACTCGAACTCCCGCAGCGTGCGGCGCGGGATGTAGGGTACCGGCCCCCACATGCGCATGGCCTCGCTGAAGAGCCAGTCGGTCTGCTCGAGTTTGTCCAGCTCGTCGTATTGCACCGGTCCTTCGCCGACGCTGCGGGCCTCGGCGCGCAGGCGCTCCTGCCACTCGGGATGGGCGGCGAGGGCGTAGACGCTGGTCGTGAGGGTGCTGGTGAGCGTGTCGTGGGCCGCCATCATCAGGAAGATCATGTGGTCGATGATGTCCTGGTCGGTGAAGGACTGCCCGTCGTCGGTGGTGGCGTTGCAGAGCCGCGTGAACATGTCCTTGCCGTCCGTGCCGCGGCGCTCCGGTATCAGCCGCGCAAAGAAGTCGACGAGGAGTGCGCGGCCCTTCAGGCCTTTCCAGAAGCTGAGGCCGGGGACGGGGGCGCGGATGATGGCGAGGCTCGCCGCCACGGTGTCGACGAAGGCCTTGTTCAGCCGGTCGGCCTCCGGGCCGAGTTCGAGTCCGAGGAAGGCGACCGCCGCGTTGTCGAGGGTGAGCTGTTTGATGGCAGGGTAGAAGCGGAAGTCGCGCTCGTTCGCCCACGGCCGGATACCCTCCGTGACCACCGCGTTCATGCTGTCCATGTAGTGCTCGAGGGCTTCGCGCTTGAAGGCGGCGTTCATGATGCGGCGGTGGTAGCGGTGCTCGTCGAAGTCCATGAGCATGAGGCCGCGGGTGAAAAGCCGCCCGAGGGTGTGATCCCAGCCGAGTTCGCTGGAGAAGTTCTTGTCCCGGTTGAGCAGCACCTTCTCGAGCGCATCGGCGCCGGCCAGCGCGACGCTCGACTGTCCGGCCATCTTCGTGCGATAGACCGGGCCGTAGGTCTCGCGCATGCGCCGCGAGAGTGCGCGGGCGTCCTTCAGGAGTTCGAATCCGTGGCCGACCCAGGGCAGCCCGTCTTCCCCGGGGATATGACCGAGATCGTTGTTGGCCGGTGCCTTTTGCTGCGCCCGATGATGAATCTGTGAGGCTTCTGCGCTCATGAATGGAGACCCCCGGTTTCCCTGCTTATGTGAGTCAGGCCGTGCCCTGCGTTTGTGCAGCAGACATGGCTTGTTGCTCTGCGATAGTGCGAGTATACTCGCTTGCTTGTTGACAACAAGTAAATTCTGGCCGCATTGCCAATAAGGTTTTCCCTTTGTCCGTAAATCCCGGCGACATCGAACACGACGCCGCGCCCCGCACCCAGGCGGAGCGCTCCGCGCAGTCCGATGCCGCGATGATCGAGGCGGCGAAAGCCCTCATCCTCGAGCGCGGCACCGAGAAGACCACCCTCCAGTTGATCGGCGAGCGCGCGGGCTACAGCCGCGGGCTCGCCTCCTACCGATTCGGCACCAAGTCGGGCCTGTTCCAGGCGGTCGGCAAGTCCGTCCTGAGACACTGGATGAGTCACCTGGACCGCGCCGTGGACGGCCAGGTGGGTATCGAGGCCATGTGCTCGGCCGCCGAGGCCTACCGCCGCTTCATCGAAAAGTGGCCGGACGAGATCCGGGTGCTGCACATCCTGCTGTGCGAGGCCGCCAGTCCGCGCTCCGAGTTCCGCCAGATCGCCGACGAGAGTTACGAGCGCCAGCGCGACGACGTCGCGGGCTGGGTGCGCCGCGGCATCGAGCAGGGCACCGTGCGTGCCGATGCCGACGCGCAGAGCGAGGGCGCCCGCTACGTGGCCTACATCTCCGGCATGACCTATCTGTGGCTGATCAGCCCCGGCGCGATCGACTGGCAGAAGGTCAATGACGATTTCAAGAACCAGATACGCAACTCTCTTACCCCCTGAACGGGGCACCTCCTCAACCCAGCAACAGGAATCACGCAAATGGCAGACGCATATATCTTCGATCATGTCCGTAGCCCCCGCGGCCGCGGCAAGTCCAGCGGCTCGCTGCACCAGGTGACGCCCATCGAACTGCTGACCCAGGTGCTCGAGTCCATCCGGGACCGCAACGAACTGGACACGAGCAAGCTCGACGACGTGGTCATCGGCTGCGTCGCGCCGGTGGGCGAGCAGGGCTCCAACGTGGCCCGGGTGGCGGCGCTGAACGCCGACTACGCCGAGAACGTGCCCGGCAAGCAGCTGAACCGGTTCTGCGCCTCGGGCCTGGACGCGGTGAACACCGCGGCCTCTCAGGTTATGGCCGGCCAGGCCGATCTGGCCATCGGCGGCGGCCTTGAGAGCATGTCCCGGGTGCCGATGGGCTCGGACTCCGGCGCCATGGCGGCCGACCCCCAGGTGGCCTACAAGACCTACTTCGTGCCCCAGGGCATCGGCGCCGACCTCATCGCCACCAAGTACGGCTTCTCCCGCGACGACGTGGACGCTTACGCGGCCGAGAGCCAGAAGCGGGCCGCAAACGCCTGGGAGAAGGGCTATTTCACGGACTCCGTGGTGCCTATCAGGGACACCCTGGGCATGACCGTGCTGGACCGGGACGAGCACGTCCGGCCGGATACCACGGCGGAAGGTCTCGGCGAGCTGAAGCCGGCCTTCCTCGTCCCCGGCGAGCAGGCGGGCTTCGACGCGGTGGCGCTGCAGCGCTACCCGGAGGTCGAGGCCATCAACCACGTGCATACCGGCGGTAATTCCAGCGGCATCGTCGACG
>CAYQZN010000137.1:0-7231 GCA_964421805.1 uncultured Woeseiaceae bacterium | reverse complement strand
GCATCAGGCCGAGGGTGGAATCCTCCCATTGCTCCAGGGACTGGAACTCGACGGCATGGGCAGCCAGGTACGGCACGTCGAGTTCGCCGAGCAGCTGCTCGGCTGCGGCGGAGTCGTTGTAGGCCGGCCCGCCGACGAGGGAGAAACCGGTCAGGGAGACGACCGCGTCCACCAGCGTCTCGCCGTCACGGCGGAAGAAACGCTCGACCGCGGGACGGGCGTCGAGCCCGCTGGAGAACGCGGGTATCACCCTGAGCCCGCGCGCCTCCAGCGCGGCGATGACGCCGTCGTAATGGTCCGTATTGCCGGCAAGGACGTAGGAGCGCATCACCAGCAGCCCCACGGTGCCGTTGCGCCCGTCCGCCTTCGGCAGCCGGCCGGCGTCCTCGCACATGCGCTGTTTCATGCGCGGGTGGTAGATGCCCACCTCCGGGTACTCGGCCGGCAGCGCGGCCTTCACCCGGTCGCGCAGCCCCCGCCGCGGGCCGTCGGCGTAACGGCCGATCAGGAAACGCGCCATGTTGGCCACGTTGTCGTCGGAGCTGGCCAGCCAGTACTGCAGCGTGAGGAAGTAGGCCCTGACGTCCTGGGCGGTGCCGGGGATGAAGCGCAGGATCTGCGGCAGGCGCCGGAGCATGGCCATCTGGCGCGCGCCGGCGGTGCTGCCGCCGCCTTCGGTCTTCTTCGGTTTCAGTTTCTTCAGGAAGGCGAGCGGTCCCTTCTGGCTGCCGTCCATGCGGAAATTGCCCAGCTTCGTGAGCCGTGCCACCTCGGCGGCGGACATGCAGCACACCAGCGCGTCGCAGCCGTCCCGGCGGGCGCGCAGATCCTCGAGGATGGGCTGGATGTGATCGTCCATGAACATCATGGTGACCACGATGATGTCGGCCCGGGCGATGTCCTCCCGGCAGCGGGCCAGCGCATCCTCGTCAGCCGTCCATTCGGTGGCGACGTGCAGATGCATAGACAGCCCCGGCAGCTCGCGGCGCAGCTGACGATGGGCGCGCTCGACGGCACTCGCCATGTGACTGTCGAGGGTCACCATGACGAAATTGATCGCTGTCTGATCAGCGGCCGAAGTGTGCTTTGGCATCGTACAGTGTCTCGACGGTAATGCTCGCCACGCCCTGTTCGGTGGCATAGCGCTCGGTATTCCGGCGGGCCTTGCCGCGGACGAAGAACGGAATCTTCTTCAGCTCCTGCTCGGCGTCTTCGGTCCACAACGCGACGGTATTGTCGAAGGCTTCGTCCAGGCCGGAGTCGGCGGCCGCTGCCTCCGCGGTGCGCTCTGCGGCGGCGGGCTTGCGGCCGTGGCCGAGATGGGACGGCATGGCCTCGTCGTTGAACTCGAAGTCGTCCCGGAACATGGTCAGCAGGTGCTCCTCCAGGCCCATCATCAGTGGGTGCACCCAGGTGTCGAAGATGACGTTGGCGCCTTCCCAGCCCATCTGCGGCGAGTAGCGCGCGGGGAAGTCCTGCACGTGCACCGGCGAGGAGATGACGGCGCAGCCGATGCCGAGGCGCTTGGCGATGTGGCGTTCCATCTGGGTGCCGAGCACGAGTTCCGGCTCGAGTTCGGCCACCCGCGCCTCCACTTCCAGGTAGTCGTCGGTGATCAGCGGCTCCACGCCGTATTCCTTCGCGGCCTGGCGCACCTCCCGGGCGAACTCCCGGCTGTAGGTACCGAGGCCGACGACGTCGAAGCCCATCTCGTCGCGGGCGATGCGCGCGGCCGCCAGGGCATGGGTCGCGTCGGCGAAGATGAACACCCGCTTGCCCGTGAGGTAGGTGCTGTCGACGGAGCGCGAGTACCAGGGCAGGCGGGAAGCCTCCGCCGCAAGAGCCGCGCTCACGTCGATGCCGGCCGTCTCGCCCACCTCGGCGATGAAATCCCGGGTGGCGCCGACGCCGATGGGTACGGTCTTCACGAAGGGCTGGCGGAACATGCGCTCCAGCCAGGCGCAGGTCGTGTGTGCAACCTCCGGATACAGGCACACGTTGAAGTCGGCGTCGGGGATGCGCGCCAGGTCTTCCGGCGTCGCGCCCTCGGGCGCCACCACGTTCACGTCCACGCCGAGGCTCTCGAGCAGGCCGGTGACCTCGCGCACGTCGTCGCGGCAGCGGAAGCCGAGCGCGGACGGGCCGAGCAGGTTGGCACTGGGCCGGCGGTCCGCGGGCCTCGCCGGCGGCTCGCTGCCGGGCGCCGGTATGCGGCTCGCCAGCAGCGTGCGCACCAGATGATAGAAGGTCTCGCTGGCGCCCCAGTTCTCCTTGCGGGAGTAGGACGGCAGCTCCAGCGGCACGATCGGCACGGGAAAGTCCATGCTCTCGGCCAGCGAGCCGGGCTGATCCTGGATCAGCTCGGCGGTGCACGACTCGCCCACCAGCATCGCCCGGGGACGGAAACGTTCGTAGGCCTCCCTGAGCGTGTCCTTCACGAGCCCTGCAGTATCGGCACCGAGATCGCGGGCCTGGAAGGTGGTGTAGGTCACCGACGGGCGGGTCGGGCGCCGCTCGATCATGGTGAACAGCAGGTCCGCATAGGTGTCGCCCTGGGGCGCATGCAGCACGTAATGCACGCCCTCCATGGAGGTGGCGATGCGCATGGCCCCGACATGGGGCGGACCTTCGTATGTCCAGAGCGTCAGCTGCATGTCACACCGCCAGCCGGTCCATGCGGTTCAGCGGCCGGGCGAACAGCTCGGCGAGATCCGCCGCCTGCTCGAAGCCGTGCACCGGCGTGAAGACCAGTTCGATGGACCACTTGGTGCGGAAGCCCTCCGCCTCGAGGGGGTTCGCGAGGCCCAGCCCGCAGACCGTGAGGTCCGGCGCGTCCTCGCGCACCCGGTCCAGCTGACGCTCCACATGCTGGCCCTCGGACAGCCGCAGGCCGTCCGGCAGGCGCGCCATCTCGGCGCCGACCACCTGGCGGTCCAGGTAGGGCGTACCCACCTCGACCAGTTCCATGCCGCATTCCTCGTGCAGGAAGCGCGCCAGCGGGATCTCGAGCTGGGAGTCCGGCAGAAAGCTGATGCGCCGGCCGGCCAGCTGCTCGCGGTAACGCGCGAGCGCCCGGCGGGCGCGTGCCGCCGGTGCCGCGGTGACTTCCCGGACGCGTTCGAGCGGGATGCCCGCAGCGCCGGCCGCGGCCTCGAACCAGGTTCGGGTGCCTTCGACGCCGAAGGGATAGGGTGCCTCGATCAGCCTGGCGCCGCGTGCAGCCAGCGCCCGCGCCGTCTCGCCGAGGAACGGCTGGGCCAGCAGCACGTCGGTGCCGGCCCCTACCGGCGGCAGCTCCGTCGCGTGCCGGGGCGGCAGGAAATGGACGTTGTCGAGGCCCATGTCCCGGAACAGGCGGGCGAACTGGTCCTCCACCACGTCGGCCAGCGTGCCGACCACCAGCAGGGAGCGTTGCTCTGCCGGCAGCGCCGGGAGTTCCGGCACGAGCGCCTGCAGGCAGTTGTCTTCGCCCTGGGTGAACGTGGTCTCGATGCCGCTGCCCGAATAGTTGAGGACCCGGACCCGTCCGTGGTGCGCCCTGGACAGCCGCTCCGCCGCCTTGGCGAGATCCAGCTTGATGACCTCCGACGGGCAGGAGCCCACCAGGAACAGGGTGCGGATCTCGGGCCGGCGCTCCAGCAGCTGGTGCGCGATGCGATCCAGCTCGTCGTTGCAGTCGGCCAGGCCCGCCAGATCCCGCTCCTCGAGGATGGCGGTGGCGAACCGCGGCTCGGCGAAGATCATGACGCCGGCCGCGGACTGTATGAGGTGTGCACAGGTCCGCGAACCCACCACCAGGAAAAAGGCGTCCTGGATCTTGCGGTGCAGCCAGACGATGCCCGTCAGCCCGCAGAACACCTCCCGCTGGCCGCGCTCGCGGAGCACCGGCCGCTCCTGGCAGCCGCTGGCGGGGACGGTGGCTGCGGCACTCCGGTTCATTCGACCGCATACCCCCCTGCCGTCGAGGCCGCGGACCCGGCGCGGCGCTGCGGCTGCTGCAACCGGGCCGAGCGCAGCTTCAGGACAAACTGCATTGCGTTGACGACATAAGCGGCGTAGGCTGCCAACGCAAGGAGCATGAGATGGCGCGACTCCATGATTCCAAAAACAAGAGCCGCGAGATAAGCCGTATGCAGCGCCATGACGAGCATGCTGACGACGTCCTCCCAGAAGAAGCTGGGTGCGAACAACCAGCGGCCGAACACCACCCGCTCCCAGATCGAACCCGTCACCATAATTGCGTAAAGAATCAACGTCTTGACGACGACGGAGACGGTCGCGGCGTAGTAGCCCTCGCCGGTGCCGAGATAACGGATCACCAGGGCGAAACTCACCAGGAATACGAGAAACTGGAGCGGCGCGAGGATGCCCTGAACCAGGGTCCAGCGGGACTCGTCCCGCCTCCTGCGCTCCGCTTCGGTGTAAAGGGGTTTTCTGTTCTTTTGCCGGGTCATGCGACCACGTGTCTCGCTGGTCTCGGTGCCGTTGCTAAGGAATCTAGACGCGTTGTTTCCGTCTGTCAACTAAACCGGACGTAAACAAGACTTGACAAAGTGGGGGTAGAATTCGATGATTGACGCTCGCGTCCCCATAAGGGCGCGCGCCGACGGTCGATAAGCTGCCCCTGAGGGGAGCGCATCCGCCGCCAGACCCGCCGGAGAGCGGCAAGGAAGACGGATGTCGGAGCAGGGCCTCAGGGCCCGCGGCGGCCTGATCGAAGGATTCGGGCCGTCCGTAGAAGACAAAGAAGGAGGCGCGCGATGCCCGAACGGGGAGCTCGGCATCTGGCCGGAGACGACCAGGGACCAAACCATCATCCGCTGGCGAAGAGCGGCGAAACGGACGAGGACCGATGGAGAGAGGACGATGACGACTGCGAGGTACCGCGGGACCGTCTGGCCCAGCTGGTACGCATCATCGAATCCGAGACCATCCCAAGACTAGTGCTGGCGCATAAAGAAGAGGTCGCTCTCGACGACCAGCAGGAGCAGGCCGGGCCCGGCGTAGACGCGGAGGCGGTGCGCGAACTCGCCGCCCTGGTCCTGTCGCCGAACCAGGAACTCGCCCTGACCTATGTGCGCTCGCTGCGCGACAAGGGCATCCGGCGGGAACGCCTGTTCCTCGACCTGCTCGGCCCGACGGCCCGTTATCTCGGCAGCCTGTGGGAAGACGACCTCTGCGATTTCACCGAAGTGACGGTCGGCCTTTGCCGGCTGCACCAGCTGGTGCGCGAGATGAGCCCGGGCTTCATGCGCGCGGGCGACGGTGCGGAGGTCAAGCGGGCCTTGCTGGCGCCGGTGCCCGGCGAGCAGCACACCTTCGGCCTGCTGATGGTGACCGAGTTCTTCCGGCGCGAGGGCTGGGACGTCTGGGGCGGCCCGTCGGCGAGCCACAGTGACGTGCTGCAGGTGGTGAACGCCGAGAAGTTCAACGTGGTCGGATTCTCCGTGAGCTGCAATGACCGGCTGGACGAACTGACCGAGTGGATCCAGACGATCCGCAATCACTCCCGCAACCCGGAGATCGGCGTGCTCGTCGGTGGCCGGGTATTTGTCGACAACCCGGAGCTCGTGCGCGACGTCGGCGCCGATGCGACGGCGCTGGATGGGCGCCAGGCCACTTTTCAGGCCACGGAACTGCCCCGCCAACTGAAGAGGCATTAGTGACAAACCCGCATCAGATAAGCCCCTCCGCCGGCCGGCACTCGGCCATATCGAGGGCATTCCGGACCGCGAAGCAGACGCTGGACCAACTGACCGCAGACACCATCGCCACGCTGATCGCTGCCAGCGCGGACATCGCGCTGGTGATCGACCGCCAGGGCATCATCGTCGACCTCTCGCTGGGGGGCAGTGACCTGCCGCCGGAGGTCGGAGACCACTGGCTCGGCAAGCCCTGGCTCGAGACCGTCGCGCTGGACAGCCGGCCCAAGGTCGAAGCGCTGCTGGAAGACGCCGCCCGGGGCGAGGCGCCGCGGTGGCGCCACGTCAATCACCTCAGCCGGGACGGCCGCAACATCCCGGTGCGCTACTGCACGGTGCGGCTGCGCAAGGAGGGCAACATCGTCGCGGTCGGCCGCGACCTGCAGGCCATTGCGAACCTGCAGCAGCGGCTGGTGGATGCCCAGCAGTCGGTGGAACGCGACTACTGGAGCCTGCGCCAGCTCGAGACCCGCTACCGTTTCCTGTTCCAGACGGCCTCCGAGGCCGTGCTGATCGTCGACGCCGCGAGCCAGAAGATCCTGGAGGCGAACCCGGTGGCCGAGAAGCTGCTGGGCGACCCGGGCAAGCGGGTGGTCGGCCGGCCGCTGGCCGACGCGTTCGCAAAGGAGAGCGCGGCCCCCATCCAGGACTTCCTGTCCGAGGTGCGCGCCGCGGGGCGCGCCGAGGGCATCCAGGCGAAACTGCCCGACGACCGTCGCCTCGCGGTACGCGCCGCACTCCTGCGCCAGGAGAGCGGCTCGCTGCTGCTCGTCCGCCTGCATCCGGTGGACCGGACGGAGGCGGATTCCAGTCTCTCCGAGGCGAAGCGTCAGCTCGCGAGCATCGTCGAGAGTGCGCCGGACGGGATCGTGGTCACCGGCCAGGACGGCCGCATCGTCAGCGCCAACGCCGCTTTCCTGGAACTCGCCCAGCTCGCCGGCGAAGACGAGGCCAAGGGCGAGTCGCTGGACCAGTGGCTCGGCCGGCCGGGCGTGGACCTGAACGTGCTCATCGCGAACGTGCGCCAGCACGGCTCCGTGCGCCTCTTCTCCACCTCCGTGCAGGGCAACTACGGCACCGTCACCGAGGTCGAGATATCCGCCGTCGCCATCCGCAGCGAGGACCGGCTGCGCTTCGGCTTCGTGATCCGGGACGTGGGCCCGCGGCTGGCCACCGACAACCAGACCATGCAGGCACTGCCGCGCTCGGTGGAGCAGCTGAAGGACCTCGTGGGCCGGGTACCGCTGAAGGAACTGGTACGAGAGTCGACGGACCTCATCGAGAAACTCTGCATCGAGGCCGCCCTGGATCTGACCGACGACAACCGGGCCTCGGCCGCGGAACTCCTCGGCCTGAGTCGCCAGAGCCTCTACGTGAAGCTCCGGCGTTACGGGCTGGGCGACCTCGGACCCGATACCGAGGCCTGAGCATGGGCGGACAGGCCACCGGCAGCATGCAGGCGCCGGCCCCCGCTCCGGGAGCCGTACTCGAACTCCTGAAACCCATCACCTGGTTCCCGCCGATGTGGG
>CAYQZN010000136.1:0-7257 GCA_964421805.1 uncultured Woeseiaceae bacterium | reverse complement strand
TGGTGGCCAGCACCTCGAACTGGTGCTCGCCGTCGACTTCCGCGATCTCGATGATGGAGATGTCGAAGGTGCCGCCACCCAGGTCGTAGACCGCAATCTTGCGGTCGCCGCGCTTCTTGTCCATGCCGTAGGCCAGCGCGGCCGCAGTGGGTTCGTTGATGATGCGGCGCACTTCCAGGCCGGCGATCTTGCCGGCGTCCTTGGTGGCCTGGCGCTGAGAGTCGTTGAAATACGCCGGGACGGTGATGACCGCCTCGGTCACCTCTTCGCCGAGATAGTCCTCGGCCGTCTTCTTCATCTTCATCAGCACCCGCGCCGAGACCTCCGGCGGAGCCATCTTCTTGTCGCCCACCTTCACCCAGGCGTCGCCGTTGTCCGCCTCGACGATGTCGTAGGAGACCATGTCGATGTCGCGCTGTACGACGTCGTCCTTGAAGCGACGGCCGATGAGGCGCTTGACGGCGAACAGGGTGTTGGCCGGATTGGTGACGGCCTGGCGCTTGGCCGACTGACCGACCAGCACCTCGTCGTCCTTGGTGAAGGCGACGATGGACGGTGTGGTCCGGTCGCCCTCGCTGTTTTCTATGACCTTGGCCTTGTCGCCTTCCATGACGGCGACGCACGAGTTCGTCGTGCCGAGGTCGATGCCGATTACCTTACCCATGAGAGTCTCCCCGATAATGTGGTGTCAAAAACTGTGTTGCCGTCTAGATGGGGCTCTTGCGGCGGCCTTTCAAGCCTCGCCGCCCTGCGGTTCCGCGGCCACGATGACCCGGGCCGGGCGCAGCAGCCGCCCGTTTATGCGGTAGCCCTTCTGGATCACCATGAGGACGCTGCCCGGCTCCGCCTCGGCGGAGGGCTGCAGGGTCATGGCCTCGTGGTATTCCGGGTTGAAGCGCTCGCCCTGGGGGTCGATCTCCTCGACGCCGAAGTCGCCCAGCACCTTGCGCAGTTGCTTCAGCGTGGCCTGCTTGCCTTCCAGCAGGCTGGCGGCGTCGGCCGCCTCGCCGGCGGCGATGCCCATCTCGAGGCTGTCCGCCACACCCAGGAGCTCTGCGGCGAAGCGTTCGATGGCGTACTTGCGGGTGTTGTCCAGGTCCCGCGCGGCGCGCTTGCGGACGTTCTCCAGCTCGGCCACGGCACGCAGGTATTTCTCCCAGTTCTCGTCCGCCCGGCGGCGTTCCGCCTCCAGCGGGTCGTCGTCTGCGCCGGCACGGCCCTCGCCTTCCAGCACCTGGGTCTCGGCGAACTCGTCGGCCGGCTCTCCCGTGCCCTCTTCCCGCACCGGGTCGTCGCTGCGTTCGGGATCGTTGCTCATAAACCACTACTCCGCTGCAAATGCCGACGCCGCCGCGGGGCGGCGCCTGTGACTTCTAGAATCCTGTGTGAGGCCTAGGTGCGGGAATTCAAGGCCGATCCCAGCAACTTCGCCGTGATATCGACGATGGGGATGACCCGGTCGTAGGCCATGCGGGAGGGGCCGATGACGCCCAGCACGCCGATGACCTCCTCGTCCACCACGTAGGGGGCCGCGACGACGCTGCAGTCATCCAGGATGTTGTAGCCCGACTCCTCGCCGATGAAGATCTGCACGCCTTCCGCCCGGATGCTGCGGTCGAGAAGATCGAGCATGAAACGGCGCTCGTTGAAGGCCTCGAAGAGGCGGCGCAGCTTCTCCAGATCCGAGAGCTCCGCGAAGTCCATGAGGTTGGTCTCGCCGGCCAGCACGTAGTCGCTGCGGTGCTCGCCCGCGCCCTCGAAAGCGTGGTGCGCCATGGCCACCATGTCCAGCATGGTCTGGTTCATCGAATCCCGGGTCTGTTCCAGCTCGTCGACCAGCTGCCGGCGAATGCTCTCGAGGTCGCTGCCGGCATAGCGGTCGTTCAGGAAGTTGGCGGCCCTTCGCAGCTCCGAGTCGGTGTAGGTCCGGGAGGTATGCAGAATACGGTTCTGCACCTCCCGCTCGTTGACCACCAGGATGGCCAGCACCCGGTTGTCCGAGAGCGGCAGAAACTCGATCTGGCGCAGGGTCACCCGCTCCGTCCGGGGCACGGAGACCACGCCCGCCATGCGGGTGATGTGGGACAGCAGGCTCGAGGTGGAGGAGATCAGCGAATCCGGGTCGTCGCGCAGCGTCTCCAGCTCCTGGCGCAGGCGGACCACCTCGGGCTCCTTCAGCGGCCGCAGCTTCAGCAGCGTATCCACGAAGAAACGGTAGCCCAGCGCCGTGGGCACGCGCCCCGCCGAGGTATGCGGCGCCGAGACGAAGCCCATCTCCTCCAGGTCCGACATCACGTTGCGGATGGTGGCCGGGCTGAGATCCAGCCCCGAGTCCCGGGACAGGGTGCGCGACCCCACCGGCTGTCCGTCGCGGACATACCGCTCGATCAGCACCTTCAGGAGGTGCCGGGCTCGCTCGTTGGGGACCGATCTGTCGACTTCGGCTGGCATAACGGACTACATCCTCGATTTTCGCCCGCTGGCACTCAACCCGCCAGTGTGCTAACAAAAGCTAGCAACGGCCCGTGACCCCGTCAAGAAGACATCGCCGGGGTCGGCCGGGCGCCTCAATTGGCGTAAGCTCGGCGCAGTGCCAGCGCCGAGAGTCCCTGCAACCCCTGGAAGCACGACAGCGACGACACCTGCCCCATGACCAACACATTCGAGACCGTCGCCGTCTTCGGCCGCCACTCCGACGCCCGCGTGGCCGAGCCCATGACCGCCATCGCCGAGTTTCTCAGCGAGAGAGGTGTCGACGTACTGGTGGCTGCCGACGTCGACCTGGAGATCGCCGGCCGCAGGATCCCCGAGGACAAACTGGCGCCATCCGCCGACCTGGTGATCGCCGTGGGCGGCGACGGCACGATGCTGTATGCCACCCGCCTGGCGGTCGGCCATTCGGTGCCGCTGCTGGGCGTGAACCGCGGGCGTCTCGGCTTTCTCACCGACGTGACGCCCGAGGCGATGCTCTCCAGCGTCGAGGCGGTGCTGGAAGGCGACTACAGCCGCGAGACCCGGCTGCTGCTGGCCGCCGAACTGCAGCGCCCCGACGGCACCCGCGTCACCGACATGGCGCTGAACGACGTCGTGCTGGCCCGACGGGAGACCGGGCGCATGGTCGATTACGAGACCTGGGTGGACAACCGCTACGTCAACACCCATTCCGGCGACGGACTGATCGTGGCCACGCCCACGGGCTCCACCGCCTATGCCCTGTCCTGCGGCGGGCCCATCGTCCAGCCGGACCTGGACGCCATGGTGCTGGTGCCGGTCTGCCCGCACACGCTCAGCGACCGGCCCATCGTGATTCCCGCCGCCTCCGAGGTGCAGATCCGGCTGTTCGAGCGGCCGGAGACCCGGGGTGAAGTGACCTGCGACGGCTATCCGCTGGGCGCGCTCGAGGACGGCGACCGCCTGCTCGTCCGCGCCGCCGACGACCGCATCACCCTGATCCACCCCCCGGGCCACGACTACTACGAAATCCTGCGCTCGAAGCTGAACTGGGGCCGTGACAGCCGGGTGCGCCGCACGATCCGGGCCTGAGCAACGGCATGCTGAAACGCATCCACATCCGCAATTTCGCCATCATCGACGAGATCGAGCTGGATCTGGGCGCCGGCATGACCGCGCTGACCGGCGAGACCGGCGCTGGCAAGTCCATCCTCATCGATGCGCTCGGCCTGATCCTGGGCGATCGGGGCAGCGCCGAGGTGGTGCGCCAGGGTGCGAAGCGGGCCGAGATCAGCGCCGAATTCGGGATCGAGGGCATGACCGCGGTGGAGACCTGGCTGGAGGAGCAGAGCCTCGACCTCGACGGCGAATGCCTGCTGCGCCGGGTGATCGGCGGCGACGGCCGCTCCCGCGCCTACATCAACGGCAACGCCGTGCCGGTGCAGAATCTGCGCGCGCTCGGCGAACACCTGGTGGACATCCACGGCCAGCACGAGCACCAGTCGCTGGCCCGCCGGGAGGCCCAGCGCGACCTGGTGGACCATCACGGCGGACACCAGAGCCTGCGGGAGGAACTCGGCGATGCCTGGCGGTGCTGGCAGCGCCTGGCCGACGAGCTGGAGAATCTGCGCACCCGGCGCAGCGAGCGCGACAGTCGGCTGGAGTTCCTCCGTTTTCAGGTGGACGAGCTGGAGGCGCTGGCGCTGGGTCCCGAAGAACTGGCCGAGCTGGAAGCCGAGCGCCGCCGGCTCGCCAACATGAGCCGGCTCGCCGAGGGCTCGGCCGCAGCGCTCGGGGCGCTGTACGAGAATGACGAGGTCAGCGCCCAGTCCCTGGTGGCGGAGTCCGTGCGCAGGCTGGAGGAACTCGCCGAACTGGACCCGGCGCTGGAGGGTGCGGCGCGCCTGGCCGTAGAGGCCCAGGCCGCCATCAGCGAGGCGGCCGAGGAGATCCGCCGCTACACCGGCTCGCTGGAATCGGACCCGGGCCGCCACGACGAGGTGGAGACCCGCCTCGGCGCCATACGGGACGTGGCCCGCAAACACCGCATCGAGGCCGGAGAGCTGCCGGCCCAGCTCGAGCGGCTGCAGGCCGAGCTCACCGAGCTGGAGGAGGCCGACGTGCGGCTCGAGTCCCTGGAGCGCGACGCCGCCGCCGCCAGGGAGCAATACGACGGCCTCGCGGCCGAACTCACGGCGGCACGCCAGCGCACGGCCAGGGACTTCTCCGAGCAGGTGACGGCCGCCATGCAGACGCTCAGCATGTCCGGCGGGCGCTTCGTCGTGGCCGTGGAGACGCCGGCCGATGCCGGGCCCCGGGAGCACGGTGCGGACCGCGTCGAGTTCCTGGTCAGCGCCAACCCGGGCCAGGAGCCGATGAGCCTCGCCAGAGTGGCCTCCGGCGGCGAACTCTCCCGCATCAGCCTGGCCATCCAGGTGGTTGCAGCCGGCGCCAGCACCATCCCGAGCATGGTGTTCGACGAGGTCGACAGCGGCATCGGTGGCGGCGTGGCGGAGATCGTCGGCCGCCGCCTGCGCCAGCTGGGCGACCAGCGGCAGGTGCTGTGCGTGACCCACCTGCCCCAGGTGGCGAGTCAGGCTCACCGCCACCTGCGGGTGGCCAAGATGACCGACGGCAGGAGCACGCGCACGGGCATCACGCCGCTGGGCGACAAGGAACGGGTGGAGGAGATCGCCCGGATGCTGGGCGGCGTGGAGATCACCGATCGCACCCGCGAGCATGCCGCAGAGATGCTGGAGGAGGCCGCGGGCGGCCGCGAACGGACCGCCTGATCCGTCGCCGGCGCCTTACTTTTTCTTCGGCCGCACGTACAGGACCAGGCTGTGGTCCGCGATCTCGTAGCCGTGCTTGGCCGCAATCTCATGCTGCAGGCGCTCGATGTCCTCGTCCACGAACTCGATCACGTCGCCCGTCTCGATGCAGACCATGTGGTCGTGATGCTCGCCGTCGTCCAGCTCGAACACCGAATGTCCGCCCTCGAAATTGTGCCGCGTGACGAGCCCGGCCCCTTCGAACTGGGTGAGTACCCGGTAAACGGTGGCCAGGCCGATGTCCTCGCCGGAATCCAGCAGCTCCCGGTAGATGTCTTCTGCGCTGAGATGCGCCTGGGTGTTGGCCTCCAGAATCTCGAGGATCTTCAGGCGCGGCAGCGTGACCTTGAGGCCCGCGTTTCTCAGTTCCTTCTTTTGCGTCATGGTCTTCGATTCCCTGGCGCCGCCCTGCCGTAACCGGGTGCGTTCATGTATGATCGGCACGCAATTATGGCTCAGATGGCGGCTGCGCTCCACCAGCGCGGCAGAGGCTTCCGCGAATGACCGAACGAGGCGCAATCAGCAAGACCGCGAGCAGAGGCGCAGCACGCGGACGGATGCCGGGGCGCGCACTGCGCGGCCTCACGCTGGCGGCCCTGGCGGGGCTGCTGCTGGGCGGCTGCGTCTATCGCATCAACATCCAGCAGGGCAATCTCCTCGACGAGGAACAGATCGAGCAGCTGGAAGTGGGCATGACCCGCAAGCAGGTGCGCTTCCTGCTGGGCACGCCCATGGTCAACGACCCGTTCCACGCCGAGCGCTGGGACTACGTCTACTACCTGGCTCTGGGCCGCCGGGATCCGATCATGTCACACATGCTGACGGTCTACTTCGAGGGTGATCTCGTCTCCCGCATCGAACGCCACGAGGATCTCGAGGACGAGACGATGGAACCCCGGGGGCTGCCGGAGGCCGACCAGAGCGGCTAGCCGCCCTCCCCCGCATCCCGATCGGGGAGCCGACCGGCCCGTCCCAGCGTCCGGCCCGCTTCCGCCGCGCGGCGTCGCGCCTGCCGGGGATCGACGATCAGGGGCCGGTAAATCTCGACCCGATCGCCGGAATTCAGCGGCCGGTCCCGGTCCGCCACCTCGCCCCACACCCCGACCGCGCAGCGCGCGAGATCCGGCACACCCGCGTCCTCCGCCAGAGCGGAGACGGCCTGCGCTTCGGCCAGCGCATCGGCCACGGTTGCGCCCGGCGGCAGACGAACCGCCACGCACCACTGCCCCTCCGGCAGGGCACAGACCACTTCGACGTCCAGTTCGACGTCCGGCGGCGCGTCGTCAGGTGAAGGAGAGGACACCGATCGCGTTCAGGAACACCAGGATGACCGCCACCGGCGCCACCCACCGGGTCAGAAAGCGCCAGACCCGGTACAGCCTGTCGGCGCCGCCCAGTTCCTCGGCCGTGGAGTTGGCGCACATCACCCAGCCGGCGAACACGGTGATCAGCAGCCCGCCGAGGGGCAGCATGATGTTACTGGTGAGGAAGTCGAGATTATCGAATAGCGTGCCGGCCAGGAACGTGACGTCGGAAAGCACGTTGAACGACAGCACGGTGCCGAGTCCCAGTGCCCAGATGACGACGCCCATGACGCTCGCTGCGGCCACACGGGACAGCCGGAAGCTCTCCACCAGCCAGGCCGTGGCCGGTTCCATGAGACCGATGGCCGACGTCCAGGCCGCAAAGGAAAGCAGCAGGAAGAAAATGGTGGCGAATACCACACCGCCGGTCATGTTGCCGAAGGCGAGCGGCAGCGTCTGGAACACGAGACCGGCGCCTTCGCCCGGATTGAGTCCATTTGCGAACACGATGGGGAAGATAGCGAGGCCCGCCAGCATGGCAATCAGGGTGTCCGCCGTTACCACGGTGAACGAAGCCTTCGTTATGGAGGTGTCCTCCGGCAGATAGGCGCCGTACGCCATCACCGCACCCATGCCCACGCTCAGGCTGAAGAACGCCTGGCCCATGGCCG
>CAYQZN010000135.1:0-7328 GCA_964421805.1 uncultured Woeseiaceae bacterium | reverse complement strand
CACCCAGGCCGTGCTGGCGATGCAGAAGCTCACCATCGACGACCAGCCTTTGTAGGAGGGCCTTCAGGCCCGACCCTTTCCATTGCGGCCGCCCTGCGGGAGTCGTCCGGGCCGACGTCAGAAGGAAAGCGGATCGGGCCTGAAGGCCCTCCTACGTTCTGGCGATGATGCGGGTTACCAGCGCGCGCAGGGCCGCCGGTTTCACCGGCTTGTGCAGCAGTGCATGGCCGGCTTCCCTTACTGCGTCGGCGACTTCCTGGCTGTGATCGGCGGTGAGGATCACCGCGGGTACCGGGCTGGCGGTCATGACGCGCACGGCCTCGATGGCCTCCAGGCCGGTCACGCCGTCGTTCAGGTGGTAGTCCACCAGCAGGACCGCCGGGCGTTCGCCGGCTTCCTCATGCAGGGCGGCGATGCGCCGGCTTGCCTCCTCCAGGTCTCCCGCCGGCAGGGGGCGCGCGCCCCAGCGGGCGAGCAGGCCCTGCATGCCGTCCAGGATATCCGGCTCGTTGTCGATGCAGAGTACGTGCTGTCCGTCCATGGAAGAGAGCGGCCTGGACTCGGCCGTGGAGGGCGCAGGGCGCCGGCCCGGCTCGGCGCGGGGCACCACGATCTCGAAACAGCTGCCACTGCCGAGTTCGGAGCGCATGTTCAGAGGATGCTCCAGCAGGCGCGCGATGCGCTGGACGATGGCGAGGCCGAGCCCCAGACCGCGCTTCGAGCCCTCGTCGCTACCGGCGAGGCGCCGGAATTCCTCGAATACGGCCTCCCGGTGCTCCGGTGCGATGCCCACGCCGGTGTCGCAGACCTGGATGGCCACGGCATCGCCGCGGCGGCGGCAGCCTACCAGCACACCGCCGCTGCGGGTGTAGCGCCGGGCGTTGCTGATGAAGTTCTGCAGGATGCGGCGCAGCAGCGCCGGATCGGTGTGCAGCCAGAGCCGGGTCGGCGCGAACCGCAGCGGGAGTCCCCGCTCGGCGAAGGCCTCGCTGAACTGCGCCTCCAGCGTGGCGAACATCTCGGCCGCGGGGAAACTCTCCGGTTTCGGCCGGGGCGCGCGGGTATCCAGGCGGGCGATGTCGAGCAGCGCACTCAGCAGGTCCTCCACCGCGATCAGCCCGCTCTCCACCCGTGACACGAGACGGCGCTGCTCCTCGCTCATGCCGGCGCTCTTCTCCTCCAGCAGGGCGGTGAAGAGTTTCGCCGCGTTCAGCGGCTGCAGCAGATCGTGGGCAGCGGCGGCCAGGAAGCGGGTCTTCGACGCGTTGGCTGCCTCCGCCTGTGCCTTCGCCTCGGCCAGCGCGCTCATGGCCCGCTCCAGCTCGGCGGTGCGGTCGGCGACCCGCTGCTCCAGCATCGCCTTGGCCTCTTCCAGGCCGAGTTCGGCGCGGCGGCGCTCGGTGATGTCCTGGAATACCGCGTAGACGCCCATGACATCGCCGTCCCCGTCGATATCCGGGATATAGGTGCCCAGCATGTAACGGGACTCGCCGTCGGCGCCGGTCATCTCCAGCTCGAAGGCCTGACGCTCGCCGCCGAAAGCAGCATCGAGCCAGGGCGAGCGGGCCATGAGCTGTCCCTCGTCGAGTACTCCGCTCAGCGGCGCGCCGATAATCTCGTCGCGGCTCATGCCCGCGTAGGCCAGGTAGGCCTTGTTGGCGAAACGATAGCACCGCGCGGCGTCCACGTAGGCAATCAGCGCGGGTGCGTTGTCGGTGTAGGTGCGCACCTGCCGCTCGCTCGTGCGCAGCGCACGCTCGGTCTGCTTGGACTCGGTGATGTCGCTGTAAGTGGTCACATAGCCGCCGTCGGGCATGGGCTCGCCGCGGATCTCGATGACCCGGCCGTCGGAGAATTCGCTCTCGTAGCGGAAAGGAGAGCCGTCACGCAGCAGGCGCGATCGCTGGGCGACGCGGGTCTCCACGTCGGTGCGCCCGTAACGGCCCCGGGCGGCGTTGTAGCGCATCAGGTCGGTCACCGGCTTGCCCACACTGAGCAGCCCCGGCGGGTAACCCATGATCTCCTCGTAGCGGGAGTTCCAGCCGATCAGGCGCTGGGAGGCGTCCACCACGGTGACGCCCTGGCTCAGATTTTCCAGCGTGGCCTCCAGCAGCCGGCGATTGAAGCGGATGGCCTGGGAGGTCTCGTCCAGCAGCAGCAGGACGTCGCCGATCTCCATGCCGGTCTTGCGCAGTGCCGTGGTCATGACGATGCGGGCCGAGGCCGAGCCGATGGTGCCCGCGACGAGGCGCTCGGTGAACTGCAGTACGCCCCGATCGGCGGTGGCCGACGGCGCGAGCTCCCGGCCGCGGCGGGCGGCAAAATCCTCGAACGCGCGGCGGGCATTGTCCTCGCCGACGAAACGGCCGGCCAGCGCGCGCAGGTCCGACACCACGATCTCGCCCTCGCCGAAAGGCGTGGCCGGCGCCCACCCTTCCCGGCCGGCATCCGTGAATGCCCGGGCCTGGCTGCGTTCCACCACCGACTGCCGGGACGCGAGCGAGACCAGCAGGAACACGCCCAGGTTGGCGCCCAGGGCCCAGAACACGCCGTGGGTGAGCGGGTCCATGCCGATATCGAGCAGGAGAGCCTCGGGCCGCGCCCAGCTGAGGCCGAAGGGGCCCTGCGCCACCCAGTCGCTGCCGAGCGTACCCGCACGGGCGACGGAAGGGATCATCAGCGTGTAGGTCCACAGCGCGAAACCGGCCGTCAGCCCCGCGATAGCGCCGGCGCGGGTGGCGCGTGGCCAGTACATGCCCAGCAGGATCAGCGGTGCGAACTGGGCGGCGGCGGCGAAGGACAGCAGCCCGATGGACGCGAGCTCCGTGCTCTGATCGATCACCCGGTAGTAACCGTAGGCAATCAGCGCGATGGCCACGATGGCGATGCGGCGCACGTGCAGCAGCAGCCGCGGGTAGGTGCGGATCTCGCCGCCGCCGAGCGCGTTCGCCCGCAGCAGGAGGGGCATCACGATCTCGTTGCTGACCATCGTCGACAGCGTGACGCTGGCGACGATGACCATGCCGGTGGCCGCTGAAAAGCCGCCCAGGAAGGCCAGCGCAGTGAGCCAGTCCAGGCCGCCCTGCATCGGCAGGGCGAGTACGTAGGTGTCGCCGGCGAACAGCCCCGGCGGCAGGAAACGCAGGCCGGCCAGCGTGATTGGCACGACGAACAGGCAGAAGATCACGAGGTAGAGCGGGAACATCCACCGGGCCGAGCGGTTGTCGGCACCCTCGTGGGCCTCCACCACGGCCACGTGGAACTGGCGCGGCAGGCAGAAGATGGCGGCGCTGGCCAGCAGCGTCTGCGTGACGAACGCCTGCGGCAGGTCGGCCGCGGAAAACGGGCCGGGCGCGCCTGCGGCACCGCCGACCGGCGCCAGCATCGCCGCCCCGTCACTACCCAGCAGCCACAGGGCGAACAGCCCCACCGCCGCAAAGGCCGCGAGCTTCACCGCCGACTCGAAGGCGATGGCCAGGATCATGCCGTGATGATGCTCCGTGGCATCCACCCGGCGGGTGCCGAACAGGATGGCGAACAGCGCCAGTGCGCCGGCCACCACCAGTGCCGTATCCCAGGCGGGCCCCGGGCGCGTGTAGTAATCGCTGATGGTATCGAAGCCGGCGACCACGGCCTTGAACTGCAGCGCAATGTAGGGGACGGAGCCGACGATGGCGATCACCGTCACCAGCACGGCGAGGCTCCTCGCCTTGCCGTAGCGGGCCGCGATGAAGTCGGCAATGGAGGTCAGATTCTGACGCTTGCTGATGGCGATGATGCGCCGGATGACGCTCCAGCCGAACAGGAACACCAGCGCGGGACCGAGGTAGATGGGGAGGAAGCTCCAGCCCTCCTGGGACGCGCTGCCGACGGCGCCGTAGAAAGTCCAGGAGGTGCAATAGACCGCCAGCGAGAGGCTGTAGATCAGCGGCCCGACCCAGGGACCATAGCGGCGCACGTCCACCCGGTCGCCCCAGGAGGCGATGGCGAACAGCAGGGCCACGTAGGCCACCGACAGCGCAACGAGCAACCACCAGCTGATCAAATGCCCATTCCCCCCGCCTGCCGCGGCCGTCGCAGCCGCTGCGAGAGACGAGTCTAATACTAACGTCTTATCCCCGCGAACAACGGCCTTTGCTAAGTTCGGTGCTCGGCAGGAACAGGCGGTAACACGCCACAGGGGGAAACATGTCCGACCGCAAGGCCTACTGGCGCCGTAATCTCAGACTCGTCGCAGTCTGCATGGTGATCTGGTTCATCGTCTCCTACTTGTTCGGGATCATCCTGGTGGAGCCCCTGAACAACATCCGCATCGGCGGCTACAAGCTCGGCTTCTGGTTCGCACAGCAGGGCTCCATCTACGTATTCGTGGCGCTGATCTTCTTCTACGCCAGACGGATGAACAAGCTGGACCGCGAGTTCGGCTTGCAGGAAGAGGAATAGGAGCCGGCCATGACACTGCAGACACTCACCTACCTCGTGGTCGGCGCCACCTTCGCGCTCTACATCGGTATTGCCATCTGGGCCCGTGCCGGCACCACGAAAGACTTCTACGTGGCCGGCGGCGGCGTACACCCCATCTCCAACGGTATGGCGACCGCCGCGGACTGGATGTCGGCCGCCTCGTTCATCTCAATGGCCGGCCTGATCGCCTTCATGGGCTACGGCGGCTCCGTCTTCCTGATGGGCTGGACCGGTGGCTATGTGCTGCTCGCCATGCTGCTCGCGCCGTATCTGCGCAAGTTCGGCAAGTTCACGGTGCCCGAGTTCATCGGCGACCGTTACTACTCGCGCACGGCGCGCATCGTGGCGGTGATCTGCCTCATCGTCGCCTCCATCACCTACGTGATCGGACAGATGAAGGGCATCGGCGTGGCCTTCTCACGCTTCCTGGAGGTGGACTACGACCTGGGCCTCGGCATCGGCATGGCCATCGTCTTCTTCTATGCGGTGATGGGCGGCATGAAGGGCATCACCTACACCCAGATCGCCCAGTACTGCGTGCTGATCCTCGCCTACACCATCCCGGCCATCTTCATCTCGCTGAATCTCACCGGCAACCCCATCCCGCAGATCGGGCTGGGCTCCACCATGGCGGGGTCGGAGACATTCCTGCTGGACAAGCTGGACCGCATGGTGACGGATCTCGGCTTCGCCGAGTACACCACCAACGCCCGGCTCAGCCTGCTGAACATGTTCATGTACACGATGTCGCTCATGATCGGCACGGCCGGCCTGCCTCATGTGATCATCCGCTTCTTCACCGTGCCGAAGGTGAAGGACGCGCGCTCCTCCGCCGGCTGGGCGCTGGTATTCATCGCCATCCTCTACACGACGGCACCCGGCGTCGCGGCCATGGCCCGCCTGAACCTCATGGAGACCATGGAGCCGAAGGAAGGTGAGTATCTGGTTTACGAGGAGCGGCCCAGCTGGTTCAAGAAGTGGGAGACCACCGGACTGCTGGACGTGACGGACAAGAACGACGACGGGCGCATCCGCTACTCCGCCGACCCGGCGGTCAACGAGCTCACGAAGGTGGACAACGACATCATGGTGCTGGCCAACCCGGAGATCGCGAAACTGCCGAACTGGGTCATCGCCCTGGTGGCCGCGGGCGGTCTGGCGGCGGCGCTGTCGACGGCCGCGGGACTGCTGCTCGCCATCTCTTCGGCCATCTCCCACGATCTGCTGAAGGGCGTCTTCATGCCGCAGATCACGGAACGCCAGGAATTGAGAGCCAGCCGCATCGCCATGGCCGGCGCCATCGTGGTGGCCGGATATCTTGGTTTCAACCCGCCCGACTTCGCGGCGGGCACCGTGGCGCTGGCCTTCGGCCTAGCGGCCTCCTCCATCTTCCCGGCGCTGATGATGGGCATCTTCAGTCAGCGCATGAACAAGGAGGGAGCCATCGCCGGCATGGTGAGCGGCCTCGGCGTCACGCTGCTGTACGTGTTCCAGCACAAGGGCATCATGTTCATCCCGGGCACCGAGTATCTGGGCGGGATGCCGGAGAACTGGTTCTTCGGCATCGAGCCGAACGCCTTCGGCGCCGTCGGGGCCATCGTCAACTTCGCCGTCGCCTTCGCGGTGTCCCGGGTCACCGCCGCGCCGCCGGAGCATATCCAGCACCTGGTCGAGGACATCCGGGTGCCGGGCGGCGCAGGAGCGGCGGTCGGGCACTGACGCACGAGTGCCCGCACGGGCAGGGGCTCCGCCCGGAGCCCCTTTTCTTTTAAGCTGTCGGCGGGGACCGCACCCGCGGCAGGCACCGGAGCGAGAAGATGATGTGGAAGAACTGGCACGTCGTGGCCGCGCTGCTGGTGGCACCGGTGCTCGCCATCCTCGCCTGGTTCGCGGTGGACCGCTTCGTGGCCGAGCGCCCCCATGTCGCGAAGCCGGGGCAGGACTATTCGCTGGTGGCGAAGTCGAACTGCCGCTGGCCCAGCGGCGCCTGTGACCTGATCAACGAGTCCTTCCGCCTGACGCTGACGCCGGCGGCACTCGACGCGACGGCGCTGCGGCTCCGCATCGAGTCGCGCTTCCCCCTGTCAGCGGCCACCGTGGGGCTGGCCCCGGCGGCCGGCGTCTCCTCCGATCCCGTGGCGTTCTCTCCCGCCGGCGACGATGCCACCGTGTGGTCGGGAACGCTGCCGGCGCCGCGGGGCGAAGGCGCGGTGCTGCAGATCGTCGTGAGCGCTGACGGCAGCCGTTACTTCGCCGAGGTCCCGGTCGTATTCCTGAGCGCCGAATAGCATCCCCCGCCACGGCGCATGGCCGCCGTCCGGCCCACAACCCGGCCGTCAGAAGGTAGGATAGGCCCCCTCCGCCGTTCGTCGGCGTCGATTCCGTTCGCGCAAAGGGGAGCATCCGGATGAGTCAACCCGAACCCGCCGCCGGCACGCCCGGCAAGACCTTCTTCGGTCATCCCGCCGGCCTGGGCACGCTGTTCTTCACCGAACTGTGGGAGCGCTTCAGCTACTACGGCATGCGCGCGCTGCTGGTGCTGTTCATGGTGGCGAGCATCGCCGAGGGCGGGCTGGGTTTCGACGACGCGACGGCCACCGCCATCTACGGCCTGTACACGGCCGGCGTGTATCTCGCGGCGCTGCCCGGCGGCTGGCTCGCCGACCGGGTATTCGGCCAGCAGAATTCCATCTGGTACGGCGGCATCATCATCGCGGCGGGACACATCGTGCTGTCGCTGCCGGGCTTCGGGCTCGTCAGCGAGGCCTACGGCTTCTTCTTCGGGCTCATCCTCATCGTGGTCGGCACGGGGCTCCTGAAACCGAACATCTCGAGCTGCGTCGGCGAGCTCTATCCGGAGGGCG
>CAYQZN010000134.1:0-7379 GCA_964421805.1 uncultured Woeseiaceae bacterium | reverse complement strand
GAAAGCCGGCATGGCGGCAGGGTGGCCGGCCGTGCCCGGCTAGGCCCGACCAGGCTCGGCTAGGCCCGGCTAGGCCCGACTAGGCTCGGCCGAGCCCGGCGGCTGCCGCCCCGTCGTCGGCGAGCGCCATCTTCGCGGCGCGCAGGTTCTCCGCCCCCGCTTCGCCGAGCCGCAGGGCGAGGCTGACCTGGACGGCATCCAGGATCGCGAGCTGCGCGAGCCTGGATTCCATGGGCGTGTACAGGCTCGTGTCCTCGGTGGAATGGCTCTCCAGGACGCAGCCGGCTTCCCGCCCCAGGTCCGATGCGCTACGCGTCACCGCGACCACCGCGGCGCCCCGCTCCCGGCACAGGGCCGCCGCGCGGATCAGTTCGCCCTGCGCGCCGGTGTGCGAGACGAAGACGAAGACGTCCTGCGGGTCCGCGATGGCGGCGCTCTGCAGGATCGTGGGACCGTCGGTGGCGACGGCGCACGGCATGCCGAGGCGGAAGTACTTCTGGCGCGCATCCCGCGCCACGTAGCCGGACGCGCCGAGCCCGGCGAAGACGATCTGGCGCGCCCCTGCCATCGCCTCCACGATCGCCGCGATCGGCATCAGGCCGACGCTGTCGCGCAGCCCCATCAGCGCCCGCACGGCGCTGTCGATCACCTTGCCGACGGCGTCGGCGGCCGAGTCGTCGGGCAGTACGCCCCGGTGCACGTAGTCGGCGGGACGGCCGAGGGACTCGGCAAGACGGATCCTGAGTTCGCGGAAACCCCCCATCCCGAGGCGCCGGCAGAAACGCACGACGGTCGGTTCGCTGGTGCCGGCGCCGGCCGCGACCTCGGCCAGTGTTGCCTCCAGGCCCTGGCGCGGATGGTCGAGCAGCCAGCGGCCCACTCGCGCCTCGGCGGGGCTCAGCGTGGGCAGCAGATGTTCGATTCGCGCCAGCATGTAGTAAAATTACAATAATTCTGAAATAATATCCACGACATTGCGGGCCAAAGTGGCCAAAAAGTAGCATAACTACAACATTCGGGAGCAGAATGGCCAGGTTCATACCGGTCGAACCCTTCGACCTGATCATATTCGGCGGCGCGGGCGATCTGTCCCTGCGCAAGCTGCTGCCGGCCCTCTACCATCGCGACCGGGACGGGCAGATCCCCGCCGACAGCCGGGTAATCGCGCTGGGCAGGAGCCACATGAGCGACGAGGACTACCTCGGGCGGGTGGAGGAGGCGCTGCGGCAGAATCTCGGCGAGGGCGAATTCGACGACGACCAGTGGCAGTCCTTCTCCTCGCGACTGACGTACACGGTGGCCGACGCCCTCGGTTACGAGAGCTGGGGTTCGCTCTGCGATCTGCTGCGGGGCCGGGACGACAGGACGCGCGTCTTCTATCTCGCGACGGCGCCGTCGCTGTTCGGCGGCATCGCCCAGGGCATCCGGGCGAACGGCCTGATCACCGACGCGAGCCGCATCGTGCTGGAGAAACCCGTGGGCCACGACTACGAGTCCGCCCGCGGCATCAACGACAGCGTGGGCGAGTGCTTCCCCGAGGACCGGATCTTCCGCATCGACCATTACCTCGGCAAGGAGACGGTCCAGAACCTGCTCGCCCTGCGCTTCGCCAACTCGCTGTTCGAGCCGCTGTGGCGCCGCGGCGAGGTCGATCACGTCCAGATCACCGTGGCCGAACAGCTGGGCGTGGAGGGCCGCATCGAATTCTTCGACCAGATCGGCGCGCTGCGGGACATGGTGCAGAACCACATCATGCAGCTCCTGTGTCTGGTGGCCATGGAGGCGCCCGCCAGCCTGCACCACGATGCGGTGCGCGACGAGAAGCTGAAAGTGCTGCGCGCCCTGAAGCCGATCACGGGTGCCGACGTGAAGCGCTACACGGTGCGCGGACAGTACTCCGCCGGGGCCATCGACGGCATCGCCGTGCCCGGCTACCGGGACGGCCTCGAATCGGCGGAGAGCCTCACCGAGACCTTCACGGCGCTGAAGGTCGAGATCGAGAACTGGCGCTGGTCCACCGTGCCGTTCTACATCCGCACCGGCAAACGCCTGAAGGCCAAGCACTCGGAGATCACCATGCAGTTCTCCCACGTGCCGCATTCCATCTTCCCGGAGAATCGATTCGACATCCTGCCGAACCGGCTGACCATCCGGCTGCAGCCCGACGAGGGCGTGAAGCTTTCGGTCATGGCGAAGGAGCCGGGGCCGGGCGGTTTCGATCTGCGCTCCGTCTCGCTGGACCTCAGCTTCGAGGAGACCTTCGGCATCCGCTATCCCGACGCCTACGAGCGGCTGCTGATGGAGGTGCTGCGCGGCAACCCGGCCCTGTTCATGCGCCGCGACGAGGTGGAGGCCGCCTGGCGCTGGATCGACGGCATCATCGCCGGCTGGGAGGAAGTCCGGCAGCCGGTGGAAACCTACGTGGCCGGCACCTGGGGGCCCATCGGCTCGGCCAATCTCCTGGACCGCGACGGCCGTTGCTGGTACCCGAACTCATGAATGCACAGTTGAAGGCACAGATGAAGGCACAGAAAATCATGACCGCCCGGCGGCCCATAGAAGAGATTTACTCCCAGCGCGAGATGGCCTCTGCCATCGCGGCCGAGCGCATCGCCAGCGCGCTCCGGCGGCAGCTGGCGGCCGGCGGCGAAGCCGTGCTCGTCTGCAGCGGCGGCACCACGCCGGGGCGTTGCTACGACACATTGTCCGCCGCGCGCCTCGACTGGTCACGCGTCCTGGTCACGCTGAGCGACGAGCGCTGGGTGTCCGCCGCCGACGAGGCGAGCAACGAGCGCCTGGTCCGCAACAGGCTCCTGCAGCGAGAGGCGCGTGAGGCAGACTTCGTGCCTCTCTACCGGCAGGGCCTGTCGCCGGAGCAGGGCTGCGAAGCCCTGACCGCGGACGCCGACGCCGGGCGCCTGCCGCAGCCCTTCGCCTGTTCGCTGCTCGGCATGGGCGAGGACGGGCATTTCGCATCCCTGTTCCCGGACAGCGAAGCGCTGGCGCAGGGTCTCGACCCGGCCGGCGACTCGCTCTGCCTGCCGGTCGTCACGGCGGCCAGCGAACTGCCGCGCGTCACCCTCACGCTCGCGCCCCTGGCCGGGAGCGAAGAGATCGTCCTGCTGATCTTCGGCGAGAAGAAATGGACGGTCTACGAGCGGGCGCGGGACGGCGACACCGCGCTCCCGGTCGCCGCGCTGCTGGCATCCGCCTCGACCCCGGTGCGGGTCGTCTGGGCGCCCTGATTCACCACGGATATCCACGCAGAGACAGTACATATGCATCCGACCGTAGAGACCGTCACCGAACGCATCCGCGAACGCAGCGCCGACTCGCGCGGCCGCTACCTGGAGAAGATCCGGGTGGCCGGCGACCGGGGCCCGACGCGCAGCGCGGTATCCTGCAGCAATCTCGCCCACGGCATCGCCGCCTGCAGCGACGAGGACAAGAGCCGGCTGACCAGCGACGAGACGCCCAATATCGCCATTGTCTCGGCCTACAACGACATGCTGAGCGCCCACCAGCCGCTGGAGACCTTCCCGCGGCAGATCAAGGAGGCGGCCGCCGAGGCGGGTGCCGTCGCCCAGTTCGCCGGCGGCGTGCCGGCGATGTGCGACGGCGTCACCCAGGGACAGCACGGCATGGACCTGTCGCTGTTCAGCCGCGACGTGATCGCGCTGTCCACGGCCGTGGCCCTGTCTCACGATCTGTTCGACGGCGCGCTGTGCCTCGGGGTCTGCGACAAGATCATCCCGGGGCTCGTGATCGGTGCGCTGTCCTTCGGCCACCTGCCCGTGCTGTTCGTGCCGGCGGGGCCGATGGTGTCCGGTCTGTCGAACAAGGAGAAGGCCCGCGTGCGCGAGCAGTATGCGGCCGGCGAGGTCGGGCGCGACGAGCTGCTGGCCGCCGAGTCCGCCGCCTATCACGGACCCGGCACCTGCACCTTCTACGGCACCGCCAACAGCAACCAGATGCTGATGGAATTCATGGGTATGCAGCTGCCCGGCGGCTCCTTCGTCAATCCCGGCACGCCGCTGCGGGACGCACTCACGCGGGAGGCGGTGCGCCGGGTGATCGCCCTGACCCGGCCGGCCGGCGGTTACACGCCCCTCGGCCACATACTGGACGAGAAGAGCCTGGTGAACGGCATCGTCGGCCTGCTGGCCACCGGCGGCTCGACCAACCACACCATGCATCTGGTGGCGATCGCCGCGGCGGCGGGGATCCGCATCGACTGGAACGATTTCGCCGAACTCTCCCGGGCCGTGCCGTTGCTGGCCCGGGTGTATCCGAACGGCGTCGCGGACGTGAATCATTTCCACGCCGCGGGCGGCCTCGGCTTCGTCATGGGCGAGTTGCTGGAGGCGGGGCTGCTGCACGAGGACGTCACCACCATCATGGGACAGGGCCTGTCCGGCTTCTGCCGGGAACCATTCCTGCAGGACGACGCTCTCGAGTGGCGCGCCGCCACGCGGCAGTCCCACGACACGGAGATCGTGCGGCCGTGCGGCGACGCCTTCGACAGGGAGGGCGGCCTGCGCCTGGTGCAGGGCAACCTGGGCCGGGCCATCGTCAAGGTGTCGGCGGTGGACCCGGAGCACTACCGCATCGAGGCGCCGGCCCGGGTGTTCCACTCCCAGGAGGCGTTCATCGAGGCCTTCAAGGCCGGACTGCTGGACGGGGACTTCGTCGCCGTGGTCCCGTGGCAGGGCGCCAGCGCCAACGGCATGCCGGAGCTGCACAAGCTGACCCCTTACCTGGGTGTCTTGCAGAATCGGGGCCACCGGGTGGCGCTCCTCACCGACGGGCGCATGTCCGGGGCCTCCGGCAAGGTGCTGGCCGCCATCCAGCTGACCCCGGAGGCGCTCGGCGGCGGTCCGGTCGGCCTGGTGCGCGACGGCGATACCGTGCTCATCGACGCCGATGCCGGCGTGCTGTCCGTCGAGGTTCCGGAAGGCGAGCTGAGCGACCGGCCGGCCGTCGAAAGCGATCTGTCCGCTCATCACGTCGGCCTCGGCCGCGAGCTGTTCGGCGTCTTCCGCCGCGGCGTGAACGGAGCGGAGCACGGCGCCACCATCTTCACGGACCTGGGCTGATGGCGGGTTCGAAGACGGATATCCGAACGCTCCTCGGCGGCACCCGGGTGGTGCCCGTGATCGTGCTGGAGGATGCCGGCCAGGCGGTCGAACTGGCGCGGACCCTGTACGCTGCGGGGTTGCCGGTACTGGAGATCACCCTGCGCACCGATGCCGCGGCGGAAGCCATACGGCGCATCGCCGCCGAGGTGCCCGAGGCGGTGGTCGGCGCCGGCAGCGTGCGCAGTGCCGCGCACTTGCGCGAGTGCGTCGACGCCGGCGCGCGGTTCGCGGTCAGTCCCGGCGCCAGCCCCGGACTGCTCGACGCCGCGGACGACACCGCGGTGCCCCTCGTGCCGGGCGCCGCGACGGCCAGCGAAGTCATGCGTCTGCTGGAAAGGGGCTACGTCCTGCAGAAATTCTTCCCCGCCGAAGGGGCCGGCGGCACCGCCATGCTGAAAGCACTCGGCGCGCCACTCCCGGAAGCGCGCTTCTTCCCGACCGGCGGCATCACCGAGGCCCTGGCAGGGGATTACCTCGCGCTGCCGAACGTCGGCTGCGTGGGCGGGTCCTGGATCGCGCCGCCGGCGCTGCTGGCGGGCGGCGACTTCGACGCGATCGGCCGGCTGGCATCGGCGGCTGCCGCGCTCTGACGACGGGTCGACCGGCCTGCGACGGCCTATGGTGGCGGAGCCGCCGTGGATATCGGCGTTGCGCGGCGGTACTCTTCCCGGCGCCGCGTCCTCCCGGCCGCACGGAGCCAAGAGAATCCCCCATGGTCACGGATACCGTCATGCCAGCACTGCGCGCTCGAATCGCCGGCGGCGATTTCGTCGTCACCGCAGAGATCACGCCGCCCCGCGGGCCGGATACAGACCGCCTGCTGCGCGAGGCCGACCTGCTGGCGCAGGCCGTGGATGCCATCAACGTCACGGATGGCGCCGGCGCCAACGTGCGCATGTCGAGCATCGCCGCGGCCGCGATACTGAAACGGGCCGGCTACGAGCCCATCGTCCAGGCGACCTGCCGGGACCGCAACCGGATCGCGCTGCAGAGCGACCTGATCGGCGCGGCCGCCCTCGGCATCGACAACGTGCTGGTGCTGACCGGTGATTCCGTGGCAGCCGGCGACCACCCGGACGCTACCCCCGTATTCGACCTGGATTCCCGCGAGTTGCTGCGTGCGCTCGCCGCGCTGCGCGACGACGGCGTGACGCTGTCCGGCAAACCGGTGTCGCCGCGCCCGGCGTTCCTGCTGGGCGCGGCCGACGTGTGCCTGGATCCGGATTCTCCGGACTGGTCGGCGGAGCCGCTGCTGGCGAAGGTCCGGGCGGGCGCCGGCTTCATCCAGTCACAATACTGTTTCGACGCCGAACGCATGCGCCGCCACGTCGGCCGCCTGCGCGACGCCGGCCTGCCCCCGGAAGTGCCCTATCTCGTGGGCCTGGGGCCGCTGCGCTCCGCCCGCGTCGCGCTCTGGATGCGCGATACGCTGTGGGGCACGGTCATGCCCGGGGAGCTGGTGCGGCGGATGGAGCAGTCCGGCGACCCGGAAGAGACGGGAATCGACATCTGCGCCGAACTCCTGGCGGCCGCGGCCGCCACGCCCGGCATAGACGGCGCCCACCTGATGGCGCCGGGCCACCAGGCAGGCATCGTCGAGGCCGTGCGGCGTTCGGGGGCGGCTCAGGCGGCGGCGGAGTCGAGCGCGCGGGCGTAGTCGCCCTTGGGACGCACCCCGATCAGCGTCTCCTGCACCTGGCCGTCCTTGAACAGCATCACCGTGGGGATGGAGCGGATGCCGTAGCGCATCGCCACCTGCTGGGCGGAGTCCACGTCCAGCTTGGCCACGGTCACCTTGTCCTCGTACTCGTCGGCGAGCTGCTCGATGATGGGCCCGAGCATGCGGCAGGGACCGCACCACTCCGCCCAGAAATCCACGAGCACGGGCTTGTCGGAATCCAGCACCTTCTGCTGGAAATCACTGTCGCCGACTTCGATCAATTTGTCGCTGGCCATGGAGAACTCCTGTCGTTGGCTGTCCTGTGTGACGGTCCCGGTCGCCGGTTACGCCTCCTGTGCATCGACATGGGGCGGGCGCCGGGGGATTCAAGGTGTCAGTAATTGTACTTGCTGATGCGCTCCGCCCGCATCGTGTAGTGGCTGTCGGCCACCTCGCTCGAGTATTCCTCAACCTGCAGGGTACCCTCGATCCAGTAGGGCTGCTGCAGCGAGACCAGGTTGAAAGCCTCCTCGAGGGTGACGTAGACGAGCTGGTTCGGCGGCGGCGGCGGCACGTGGATG
>CAYQZN010000133.1:0-7389 GCA_964421805.1 uncultured Woeseiaceae bacterium | reverse complement strand
TCACCAGCGCCCTGCCCTACGCCAACGGCTCCATCCACCTGGGCCATCTGGTGGAGTACCTGCAGACCGATATCTGGGTGCGCTTCCAGAAGTCCCGCGGGCACGAGTGCCGCTACGTCTGCGCCACCGATGCCCACGGCACGCCCACCATGATCCGCGCCCGGCGGGACGGCATCAGTCCCGAGACGCTGGTGGAGCGCATGACCGCGGAGCACGAGCGCGACTTCCATGATTTCCAGATCGAGTTCGACAACTACTACTCGACCCACACGCCGGAGAACGAGGCCATCGTCACCGGCATGTACGAGCGGCTGCAGGAAGCCGGCTACATCTACACCGAGGTGGTCAACCAGGCCTACGACGAGAAAGAGGGCATGTTCCTGCCGGACCGATTCGTGCGCGGCGAATGCCCGGTGTGCGGCGCGCCGGACCAGCACGGTGACAACTGTGAGGCCTGCGGCAGCACCTACACCCCCCGCGACCTGAAGAATCCGGTCTCGATTCTCTCGAACACCGCCCCGGTCTACCGGGACAGCGAACACTATTTCTTCCGCCTCTCGCGCTTCGAGGATTTCCTGCGCCGCTGGATGGCAGCCTCCCAGCTGGACTCCGGCGTAGTGCGCAAGCTGGAGGAATGGTTCGACAAGGGCCTGCAGGACTGGGACATCTCCCGGGACGCGCCCTACTTCGGCTTCCGCATCCCGGGCACCGAGGACAAATACTTCTACGTCTGGCTGGATGCACCCGTGGGCTACATGGCGAGCTTTCGCAACCTGGCCGAGCGGGAGGGGCTCGACTTCGGCGCCTGGTGGGACGCCGACGCCGACGGTGAGCTCTACCACTTCATCGGCAAGGACATCGTCTATTTCCACGCGCTGTTCTGGCCCGCGGTGCTGCACGGCTCCGGCTACCGTACGCCGGACGGCGTCTTCGCCCACGGCTTTCTCACCGTCAACGGCGAGAAGATGTCGAAGTCCCGGGGCACTTTCGTCAACGCCCGCACCTATCTCGCCCACCTGGCGCCGGAGTACCTGCGCTACTACTACGCGGCGAAACTCGGTCCGGGTACCGACGACATCGACCTCAGCCTGGACGATTTCGTGGCCCGGGTGAACTCCGATCTGGTGGGCAAACTGGTGAACATCGCCAGCCGCTGTTCCGGCTTCGTCACGAAGCATTTCGACGGCGAACTGGCCGCCGAGCTGCCGGACCCGGCGTTGTACGAGGAGTTCGCGGCCCGCGGCGGGGACATCGCCGCCCGCTACGAGGCCCGGGAATTCGGCCACGCCATGCGCGAAATCATGGCACTGGCGGACCGGGCCAACCAGTACATCGACACACACAAGCCCTGGATACTGGCGAAGGACGCCGAGCGGCTGCCCGACGTGCAGGGCATCTGCACCCAGGGCCTCAACCTGTTCCGCATGCTGATGGTCTGGCTGCAGCCGGTGCTGCCGCAACTGGCGGACAGGGCGGCGAAACAGTTCCGTGAGGAAGGCTGGTCATGGGGCGATGCCGTGCAGCCGCTGCTCGGCACCCCCATCGAGCGCTACGAACCCCTGATCACACGCATCGATCCGAAACAGGTGGACGCCATGATCGACGACTCACGCCAGGGCGAGGCCGGTGGCGAGGCGAGCAAGCCCGCGCCTGCTGCAGCGGAGACTGCGGAGATCACCATCGACGACTTCATGCAGGTGGACCTCCGCGTGGCCCGGATTCTGAAGGCCGAACACGTGGAGGGCGCCGACAAACTGCTGCGCCTGACGCTGGACACCGGCAGCGGCGAGAAGACCGTGTTCGCGGGCATAAAGTCGGCCTACGATGCCGCGGCGCTGGAGGGCCGGCTGACGGTGCTCGTCGCCAACCTGAAGCCCCGCAAGATGCGTTTCGGCACCTCCGAGGGCATGGTGCTGGCCGCCGGGCCCGGCGGCGCAGACATATTCCTGCTGGCGCCGGACGAGGGCGCCGAGCCCGGCATGCGCGTCAAGTAGCGTCGGCCGCCTGAAGCCGCCGGCGCGAGCCTCTACAATAGCGGGGCACTCGGGGTCCCGGACATGACCGATCTCTTCCTGATCATCGTCGCCACGGTACTGGTCAACAACTTCGTTCTCGTGAAGTTTCTCGGCCTGTGCCCGTTCATGGGCGTCTCCACGCGGGTGGAGCCGGCGGCCGGCATGGCGCTCGCCACCGGCTTCGTGCTCACGCTGTCGTCGGCGGTCAGTTACCTGGCCGAGACCTGGATACTCGTGCCATTCGGCCTCGAGTATCTGCGCACCCTGACCTTCATCCTGGTCATCGCCTGCATGGTGCAGTTCACCGAGATCATGGTGCGGCGCCTGAGCCCGCTGCTGCACCGGGTACTCGGCATCTACCTGCCGCTGATCACGACCAACTGCGCGGTGCTGGGCGTGGCCCTCCTCAATACCCGTCAGGCGGAGAGTTTCGCCCAGTCCGTCGCCTACGGCCTCGGCGCTGCGGCCGGATTCGCCCTGGTGCTGGTGCTGTTCGCGGAGATCCGCGGGCGCCTGGCGACGGCGCCGGTCCCGGCCGCCTTCCGCGGCGCGGCCATCGGACTGGTCACGGCGGGCATCATGTCGCTTGCCTTCATGGGCTTCTCCGGTTTCGCGGGGCTCTGACGCATGCTCGGAGCGATCCTCACGCTCGCGGTCCCGGCCTTCGCTGCCGGCTTCGGCCTGGCCTGGGCGGCGCGGCGCCTGCCGGCGGACGAGGAGCCGCTGGTCGAGCGCATCGACGCGGTACTGCCCCAGACCCAGTGCGCCCAGTGCGGCTATCCCGGCTGCCGGCCCTACGCGCGGGCCATCGTCGAGGGCAGCGCCGAGATCAACCAGTGCCCGCCGGGCGGCGAACAGACCATCCGTGCGCTGGCGGAGCTGCTGGGACGGGAGGCGCTGCCCCTGGACCCGGCCCGCGGCACCGTGCCCTCACCCCGGGTGGCGGTCATCCGCGAGGCCGAGTGCATCGGCTGCGCCCGTTGTCTGCCGGCCTGCCCGGTGGATGCCATCGTCGGCGCGCCGCAGTATCTGCATACGGTGATCGAGCGCGAATGCACCGGTTGCGAGCTGTGCCTGGAGCCCTGCCCCGTGGACTGTATCGACCTGGTGCCGGCTCGCCCGGGGCCGGGCGAGCGACCATGACCGCGCCGACGGAGGGCCTGTCGAGACTGCACGGCGGGCTCCGCCTGCCGGCGCAGAAAGCGCGTTCCACCGGCACACCCATCCGGGAGGCGGGCGTGCCGCCGCGCCTGATCGTGCCGCTCGGCCGCAAGCCCGGTGCCGCCGCCCGCCCGCTCGTCGCAGCGGGAGACCGGGTGGCGCGGGGCCAGCGCATCGCGGAGGGCCGCCCGCCGGTCAGCGCCAACGTGCATGCCGGCTCGTCCGGCACCGTCGCCGCCATCGAGGACCGGCCGGTGCCGGCGCGGGACGGCGCGACGGTGCCCTGCATCCTGATCGATACGGACGGCGACGACCGCCTGCACGAGGACTGCCGCCCCCTGCCGGACTCCGTGAAACGGGACGCGGCCGCACTCGCCGGCGCCGTCGAGGCGGCTGGCATCCTCGGGCTGGGGGGCGCTGCCTACCCGACGGCGCCAAAGCTTGCCGAGGGGCTGGGACAGGGCCTGGAGGCGCTGATACTGAACGGCGCCGAGTGCGAGCCCTGCATCAGCTGTGACGACCGGCTGATGCGCGAGCAGGCCGCAGACATCGTCGCCGGCGCCCGCCTGATGCTGACCATAGTCGGCATCGGCGAATGCATCGTGGCCATCGAGAGCGACAAACCCGAGGCCTGGCAGGCCATGAAGGCCGCCGTCGCAGAGGCGCCGGAGGGCATCCGGCTGGTCCAGCTGCCCACCGTCTACCCGTCAGGAGGCGAGGACCAGCTGGTCAGGCTGCTGACCGGACGGGAGGTGCCGAGCGGCGGCCTGCCCACCGACGCAGGCTACCTGGTGCACAACGTGGGCACCGCCGAGGCGGTGGCCCGACTCGCCGCCACCGGCGAGCCCCTCATCAGCCGCGTGGTCACCGTCACCGGCGAGGGCATCGCCGAGCCGGGTAACTACCGGGTGCGGCTGGGAACCCCGATCGCCGACCTGGCGCGCGAAGCCGGCGGCTATACGGAGCAGGCCGCCTGCCTGATCATGGGCGGGCCGATGACGGGCGTATCGCTGCCTCACGACGACTTCCCGGTGGTCGGCGCGACCAACTGTCTGCTGTTCACGCGCGAGCCGCCTGCCGTCTCCGGCGAACCGGAGCGCCCCTGCATACGCTGTGGCGAATGCGCCCGGGTCTGTCCGGTGCGACTGCAGCCGCAGCAACTCCACCGCCACGCCGGCCCCGTCGACCAGGAGGCACTCGCCCTGTTCGGACTCGACGACTGCATCGAATGCGGCTGCTGCGACCTGGTGTGCCCGAGCCGGATCCCGCTCACCCGGAGTTTCCGTCAGGCGAAGGCGGCGCTGCGGCTGCAGGCCCACGAGCGCCGCAAGGCCGAGCGGGCCCGGCACCGTTTCGAGGCCCGGGAGCGGCGGCTCTCCGAGCGCGAGCAGGCCGCCGCAGCGCGCCAGGAAGACGTCCGACGGCAGGCCGGCGCCGAGGCGATACGCAAGATCCTCGAACGCCGCCGCGGCAACCGCGACGACGAGGGCTGAGCCGGTGCAATTCCGCACCGCCCGCCTGCCGCTGCTCCGCCCGAAGGCCGGCGTGGGCGCCGTGATGCGCCAGGTTCTGTTTGCGCTCGCTCCCGCGGCCGCGGCCTACGTCTGGTTCTTCGGCCCCGGCCTGTTGTTCAACGTGCTGGTCGCCGCGGTCTTCTGCCTGGGCAGCGAAGCGCTGATCCTGCGCATGCGCGGCATGCCGGTCGCCCCCGCGCTGGCGGACTACAGCGCCGTGGTGACGGCGGTGCTGCTGGCCTTCGCCCTGCCACCACTTACACCCTGGTGGGTCACCGCCACCGGCTCGGTATTCGCGATGGTGTTCGCCAAGCATCTGTACGGCGGGCTGGGCTACAACGTCTTCAACCCCGCGATGGCCGGCTATGTGGCCGTACTGCTGTCCTTCCCCGTGGCCATGACCGCCTGGCTGCCGCCGCGCATGGGCGACCTGGACTACGAGGGCCTGTCGCTGCTGGAATCCCTCGGCTACGTGCTGGCGGGGCGCCTGCCGGAGGGCGTCACGCTGGACGCGATCACCCGCGCAACACCGCTGGACTCGGTGCGAGAGGGTCTCAGGGAGATGCAGATTTTCGCCGAGATCCGTACCAATCCGCTGTTCGGCGACTTCGGCGGCCGGGGCTGGGAGTGGATCGACAACTTCATCGCCCTCGGCGGATTCTGGCTGCTGTACCGGGGGATCATCCGCTGGCACATCCCGGTGGCGGTGCTCGCCGGCGTGCTGGTGCCCGCGACCATCGCCTCGATCCTGCAGCCCGGCCTCGCCCCCACCCCCGGTTTCCACCTGTTCAGCGGCGCCACCCTGCTGTGCGCCTTCTTCATCGCCACGGATCCGGTCTCGGCGGCCACCAGCCCCGCCGGCCGCCTGCTGTACGGCTTCGGCATCGGTCTCGTCACCTGGGCGATCAGGACCTGGGGCGGCTACCCGGACGGCGTGGCCTTCGCCGTGCTGCTGATGAACATGGCCGTCCCGGCCATCGACCGCTATACCCGCCCGCGGATCGCGGGCCACGGGCGCTCGCCGTGAACAGCCGGCCGACCAGTCTGCCACCCTGGCGCACCGGTCTGGTGCTGGCCGTATTCGCGGCGGTCTGCGCCGGCGCGGTCTCGCTGACCTGGGAACTCACCCGGGAGCGCATCGCGGAGAACCGGGCCGCGTTGCGACAGCAGCGCTTCGCGCCCCTGCTCGAGGGCGTGGCGTGGGACCGCATCACCCTGGACCAGCCGCTGCGCTTCGAGCCACCCCACGATCTGCCGGGACGCCAGCCCGCCCTGCTCTACCGGGCACTGGACGGCGGGAGTACCAGCGCCTGGATCTTCGAGGTGTCGGCCGACGGTTACTCCGGCCCCATCCGGCTCCTGATAGGCCTGCGCCCCGACGGCCGCATCACCGCCGTGCGGGTGCTCGCGCACCGCGAGACGCCCGGCCTGGGCGACGGCATCGAGGCCTCCCGCTCCGACTGGATACGCCGTTTCGCAGGGCTCTCCCTCGGCGCTCCGCCCGCAGACGAATGGGCGCTCCGGCGTTCCGGCGGCCGTTTCGAGCAATTCACCGGGGCCACCATCACGCCCCGGGCCGTGGTCCGGGCGGTGAAATCCACCTTGATATACTTCGCCGCTCACCGCGATGATCTCGAGAAACGCGTGCGGGAGGAAGCCGGATGAACCAGACCGACGCCGCCGCCGTCGGCCGGGAAAGCGACCCGACCGGGGCAAGTGCCGCAGTGCCCGCCGCCGGCCGTGGCACGTGGCTGCGCAACGGGCTGTGGGACAACAACCCGGGGCTGGTACAGCTGCTCGGCCTCTGCCCGCTGCTGGCGGTAACCACCGGTGCCGTGCACGGCCTCGGCCTCGGGCTGGCCACCGTGTTCGTCATGACCGCCACCAACGCGCTCGTCTCCCTGCTGCGCCGCGCGCTCACCCGCGAGATCCGCATCGCCGTCTACGTGCTGGTCATCGCCTCCCTGGTGACCTGCGTGGAGATGATCTTCGAGGCCTGGTTCCCGGCGCTGGACCGGGCGCTCGGCATCTTCATCGCCCTGATCGTGACCAATTGCGCCATCGTCGCGCGGGCGGAGGCGGTGGCGTCGCGCCAGCCGCCGCTGCCCGCCGCCGCCGACGGTCTGGTGATGGGCCTCGGTTTCGCCTGGGTGCTGGTCGTCGTCGGCGGTATCCGCGAGCTGATCGGCCGCGGCACCCTGTTCGCGGACTGGCATCTGCTGACCGGCGCGGTGGCCACGCCGGCGGACCAGGTGGGCGCTGGCGGCGGCTTCCTGCTGGCCATATTGCCGCCGGGCGCTTTCCTGACCCTCGCCCTGCTGGTCGCCGGCAAGAACGTGCTGGACAGCCGCCGCCGGCAGCCGGCCGCCTCGGCGCTGAGATCCGCGGACGGTGTGGAATGAACCGGGACAAGCGCACGGCCATCTACCGGCGGCTGCGGGACGCCAACCCCCACCCCACCACCGAACTCGAGTATTCGACGCCCTTCGAGCTCCTGGTCGCGGTCATACTCTCGGCCCAGGCGACCGACGTCGGCGTGAACAAGGCCACCCGGCAACTCTTCCCGGCGGCCAATACGCCGGCGGATATCCTCGCCCTGGACGTGGACGGGCTGTCCCGCCACATCCGCACCATAGGGCTCTACAACAGCAAGGCGAAGAACATCATCGAGACCTGCCGGATCCTGATCGAGGAACACG
>CAYQZN010000132.1:0-7453 GCA_964421805.1 uncultured Woeseiaceae bacterium | reverse complement strand
CCGCGTGTCAGCGGCTGGCCACCATGCCGGCAGACGGGACTTCCTCGATGTCGAAGCGGTCCAGGGTCATCACCTTGGCCCACGCATTGACGAAGTCGCGCACGAACTTCTCGCTTGCATCATCCGCCGCATAGGCTTCGGCGATCGAACGCAGCTCCGAGTTGGAGCCGAAGATCAGGTCCACCGGCGTGGCGGTCCACTTCACTTCGCCCGTTGCACGGTCGCGACCCTCGTAAATACCCTCCGTCGAGGCCTTCTGCCACTGGGTGGACATGTCGAGCAGATTCACGAAGAAGTCGTTGCTCAGCGCTCCCGGCCGATCGGTGAATACGCCGTGGTCGGCGCCGCCGGTGTTGGCGTCCAGGGCCCGCATGCCGCCGACCAGCACCGTCATCTCCGGCACCGTCAGCGTCAGCAGGTCGGCCTTCTCCACCATCATCTCCGCCGGCGAGCTGTAGTTGTTCTCACCGTAGTAGTTGCGGAAAGCGTCGGCGGTCGGCTTCAGCACGGCGAAGGACTCGACGTCGGTCTGCTTCTGGCTCGCGTCCATGCGACCGGGCACGAAGGGCACCTGCACATCGTAGCCGGCCTTCTTGGCGGCCTGCTCGATCGCGGCGGCACCGCCGAGCACGATCACGTCGGCCAGGGAGACTTGCTTGTCACCCGACAGGGACTTGTTGAAGTCCTTCTGAATGCTGGTGAGCTTCTTCAGGACCCGGTCGAGTTCCTTCGGGTTGTTCACCGGCCAGTCCCGCTGCGGTGCAAGGCGGATGCGCGCCCCGTTGGCGCCACCGCGCATGTCGGTGCCGCGGAACGTGGACGCAGACGCCCAGGCCGTGCGCACGAGCTCGGAGCTGCTCAGACCGGAATCCAGGATCTCCGCCTTCAGCTCGGCGATGTCGCCGGCATCGATCAGCTCGTGATCGACGGCGGGGATGGGATCCTGCCAGAGCAGCGCCTCCTCGGGTACCTCGGCGCCGACGTAGCGGGCACGCGGGCCCATGTCGCGATGCGTCAGCTTGAACCAGGCACGGGCAAACGCGTCCTCGAACTCGGTCGGGTTCTCCAGGAAGCGCTTGGCGATCTTACGGTAGGCCGGATCTTCTTTCAGTGCCAGATCAGTCGTCAGCATCATGACCGACTGCGTCTTGCCCTCGACATGCGCATCGGGCGCCATGGCGGCGGCGGGATTACCCTTCGGCACCCACTGGATGGCACCGGCCGGGCTGCGGGTCTGCTCCCACTCGAAGTTGAACAGGTTCTGCAGGTACATCATCGACCAGCGCGTGGGGGCTGCGGTCCAGGGTCCTTCCAGTCCGCTGGTGATGGTGTCCTCGGCGTTGCCCTTGCCGCACTTGTTCTTCCAGCCGAGACCCTGCTCCTCGATACCCGCGGCAGCGGGCTCCGCACCGACGCAACCGTCGGGCTTGGCCGCGCCGTGCACCTTGCCGAAGGTGTGGCCGCCGGCGATCAGCGCGACGGTCTCCTCGTCGTTCATGGCCATGCGGCCGAAGCTGTGGCGAATCTGCTTGGCCGAGGCGATCGGATCGGGGTTACCGCCCGGACCTTCCGGATTCACGTAGATGAGACCCATCTGGGTAGCGGCGAGCGGACCTGCCAGGTCGCCCTTCTCGTCGAAACGGTCGCGTCCCAGCATCTCTGCCTCGGGACCCCAGTTCACGATCTCCGGCTCCCAGTCGTCCTCGCGTCCGCCGGCGAAGCCGAAGGTCTTGAAGCCCATCGACTCCAGCGAGACGTTGCCGGCCAGGATCATCAGGTCGGCCCAGGACAGACTGCGGCCATATTTCTGCTTGATGGGCCAAAGCAGCCGGCGAGCCTTGTCCAGGTTGGCGTTATCCGGCCAGCTGTTCAGCGGGTCGAAACGCTGCTGACCGCCGCCGGCGCCGCCGCGGCCGTCGTGTACACGGTAGGTTCCAGCGCTATGCCAGGCCATGCGGATCATCAGAGGACCATAGTGACCCCAGTCGGCGGGCCACCAGTCCTGGGAATCGGTCAGAAGAGTTTCGATGTCGGCCTTGACCTGATCCAGGTCGAGGGCGGCGAATGCCTCGGCGTAGTCGAAATCTTCCCCGTAGGGATTGGACTCGGCGTCGTGCTGGCGCAGCGGCGTGAGGTCCAGCTGCTCCGGCCACCAGAAGCTGTTCGGCTTGGCATCGCTCTGGCCGAAGGCCTGCTCGGATGACACCACGGGCGACATCTCGGAGCCCACTGCGGGCGATATCGTTACCGCCATGGCAGCGAGTAGTAGTATCGGTTGTTTACGCATTTCACATCCCCTCTTCATTAAATCGAAGCGTCACGGCCATCAATTAAACCGGATAAAGAGCCCGCATGCGATTCAATTTTTGGGACACTGTGCCCCGGGAAAACGATCGCAGGCCGGCCATTCGTAACCGATTAATCGGCGGGGGAAAAACTGCAGCGGACGCGGCTCGTCCTAGTGCCGCAGACCCACGAGGAACAAAAGCGCGGCCGCGGCGGCAGCGGCGGTGCGCAAGGTGTTCAGGCGGGTCCAGCGTTCGAGGTACCGCTCCCACAGCGCAACGGCCGCCGGATCTGCCGCGGAGGCCGCCGCGAGCCGGTTGTTGAGCGGCACGTTACCGAGTCCCGTCACCAGAAACGTGCCGGCCAGGTAAGACAGCGCCCCGCCCAGGAACCAGGGCGCCTGCGGGGCTCCCCAGCCGGCGATGGCCAGACCCGCGACCACCAGCGACACCACCGCGGTACCCACGAAGCTGCCGAGAAAAGACCGGTTCAGGACGACGACGTTGATCGACTGCATCGCCGCGATGCCCTCCGCGGCGGGCAGGCGCGCCAGCGCGCCCATGACGAAGCTGGAGAAGGCGAAGAAGACCCCGGCGATCAGCGCCGAGCCGAGCAACGCTGCCATCACCGCCACTTCCGTCACCCCGCTCATGCCACCGCCTCTGCGCTGCCCGCATCCCAGGTGCCGCGGGCAGCAACCCGGCGCACGAAGTCGGCGAAGTCCGCAGGTTTGCGGCCGAGCGCGCGTTGCACGCCGTCGCAGACACCGGTGTTGCGGCCGTCGAGCACCGTGTCGAAGAGGTAATCCAGCAGCCAGGCCACGTCCTCCGGGACGCCAGCGCCCGCCAGCGCGGCCGTGAACGCTTCCTGCGGGATCCGCACGAACGTCACCTCGCGGCCGGCCGCTGCCGAGATCTCCCGGGCCAGCTCGGTGAAGGTCAGGGCCCGCGGGCCGGTGACCTCGTACACTTCGCCGGCATGACCGTCCTCGCTGAGCGCCGCCGCAGCCACGTCCGCGATGTCGTTCACGTCGATGAAGGGCTCGGGAATATCCCTCGCCGGCAGCGTGATGGCGCCGTCCAGGACCATCGGCAGGAACTCGCCCTCGGAGAAGTTCTGCATGAACCAGCCGGCGCGAACAATCGTCCAGTCCACGCCGGACTCCTGCACGATCCGTTCGCAGGCCTGCGCCTCTGCTTCGCCGCGGCCGGACAGCAGTACCAGGCGCCGGACGCCGGCATCGACCGCCCGGGCCACGAAAGCGCGGATCGTGTCTGCCGCACCGGGTACTGCCAGATCGGGAACATAGGCGATATAGGCGGCCGTCACTCCCTCCAGGGCTGCGTTCCACGTGCCGGCGTCCTCCCAGTCGAAGGCGGGTGAACCGGATCGGGACCCGATGCGGAGCTTCACGCCGCGGGAATCCAGGCGTCGCGCTACCCGGCGGCCCACTTTGCCATTACCGCCGGTCAGCAGCGTCAGCCCGCCGGCAGTCTTGATCTGCTCGTTGTTTTTCATCGTTCTCTCCTCGGGTGTTTCAGTTTCGGTTAGCTTGACACAGCGTCAATTGACACTGCGTCAACTCTAGGCCATGCTTTACATCATGTCAAGTAACCAACCGGAAACGCGTACCAGAATCCTCGAAGCCACGATCAGGTTGCTCGAGCAGGCCGGCGGCCACGGGACGCGAATGGGTGACATCGCGAAGGCGGCGGGGATCTCGCGCCAGGCGGTCTACCTGCATTTCACATCGCGCACCGAGCTGCTGATTGCCGCGACGCTCTACCGTGACGAATTGCTCGACGTGGAGGCCCGGCTCGCCCCCTCACGGGCTGCGGAGACCGGCGTGGAACGCCTGCGTCTCTACATCGAGTTCTGGGGCAACTTCATCCCGGAGATCTATGGCGTCGGCAAGGCCCTGATGGTCGCGCAGGACTCCGACAAAGCGGCGGCCGCCGCCTGGAGGGACCGCATGATCGCGATGAAGGACGGATGCCGTGCCGCGATCGATGCGTTACACGCCGACGGCACGCTGGCCCGGGGCTGGACGCGACCGAAGGCCGTCGAAGCACTGTGGACGATGCTCCTCGTGCCGAACTGGGAGAGTCTCACTCTCGAATGCGGCTGGTCCACCAAGGAGTACGTCCGCTGGATGCAGTTCCTCGCCCATCGGGCCTTCGTCGAGGAGTGAACCGCGGCGGGCGGCCAGCCGTCCGTCCGCACGCCGCGAACCGTGGTATCTTCTCTGCCGTCCGGACAAGAACAAGGAAACAGCCATGCACCGGTTTCTGCTATCTGCAGCGATTGCCGCGGTCCTGCTCCTCGGCTTCGCGGCGCCACAGACGGCGACCGCCGAAAGCGAACAATGGGTACTGGTGACGGGCGCGAGTACCGGCATCGGTCGCAACCTGGCCGAGACCCTCGCGGAGAGCGGCTATCACGTCTACGCGGGAGCGCGGTCGGACGAGGACCTCGAGGCGCTCGATGCCATCGACAACATTACGGCGGTGCGGCTCGATGTGACGAAACAGGATCAGGTCGATGCCGCCGTCGACATGATCCAGAAAAGCGGCACCGGCCTCTACGGCCTGGTCAACAACGCCGGCGTAGGCGGCGGCGGCAAGGTGCTGGAGACGCCGGTCGCCGGCCAGACTTTCGTATACCGGGTCAACGTCGAGGGTGTCTACCGGACGACCAAGGCCTTCGCGCCGCTGGTCGCCGAGCAGAACGGCCGCATCGTCACCACCGGCTCCATCGCCGGTACCATGTCCTGGGCGGGCGGCAACGCCTACAGCGGCAGCAAGCACTGGATCGAGGCATTTACCGATGCGCTCGCCGCGGAGATGGAGCCGCTGGGGGTGCATGTCAGCGTCGTGGAGCCGGGCAACTTCAAGTCGCGCATCCGTCGCAGCGCCGTATCGCGGGCCTTCGCGCAGGTCGAGGCCGCCGGCGGCGAGATCACCGAGGACATGCAGCAGTTCAAGGAGGCGACCGTCGAGCGGGAACTCTCCTACAAGGAGCCCGACGAGGTGTCGGAAGCCTTCATGCATGCGCTGTTCAGCGAGAAACCGCTGCGCCGCTACGTGGTCACTCCCGACGAGGAAGAACACGTCGCAACGATCCGCACGAAACTCACCGAACTCGTCCAGTTGAATCAGTGGGGACCCTACAGCCACAGCCGTGACGAGCTCGTCGAGATGCTGGACGAGATCCTGTCGGGGGGCACAACTGAGTCTGTCGAGTAGAACGCACCTCTTCCTCGTCGACGGGCACAACCTTCTCTTCGCCCTGCGCGCTCGCTTCGCGGCGCACCTGGTGGACGGCCATCCCGGCACCGCGGCCAGGGAGGCGCTGGTCGAGGCGATGGTGGACGTTTTCACTGCGCCGGTCCGCGTCGTGCGCATTTACTTCGACGGCAACCTGCCACACAGAGAACAGCGTTCAACACAGGTCGAGGTCGTCTATCCCGGCGGTGACGGCGATCAACGCGCCGACAGGGCGATCCTCCACGATCTGGCCGAACGCGATAGCGCCGGCGGACGCCCGCCGGTCACCGTCGTGACCCGCGACATCAAGCTCGCCCGACGAGCCCGTAAACGCGGCGCCACGGTGGTGGATCCTGAAGCGTTCTTCCTAGCGTGGATAGAGGAGGGCCTCGGCTCAGGGTCTCCAGTCACTCCAGAATAGGAAGTGCCTGGCGGAGCCGTCGGCGTTTCACCCGCGATGGACGTCAAACTATTGATTTGTAGAGAAAACTGACCCGGGATTTGCATTGAGTCTTCGCCCGGGTCATCTGCTCCAAGAGACTGAGGCAGAACGCCTGTTCGGCGCGCCATCCGGTCAATTGACATGCAATTATTCGGTGAATTCGGCTCAGTATTGGGCGCCACTCAACACAAGACCGCCAGTTGCTGCCGCAACAGCAGGTTTTCTAATGCGAGGTCACGACAGGACCGAAACAATGAAACGAAGGAATTCAGGAATACGGAGAGCCATTTAGTCATCAGCGAAAGCTAAACAGCGGGCTGGAAAAACCAGCAAATTCAGTGCGGACGATTAAATGGTAAGCACACCCAACTCGAATCGCGATGCCGCGTGGTGGCGGTTCCGCTCCCCGGCTCGGCCGCTCCACGTTCCACAGCCGCTTGTCTTACGATCCGTTTTTCGGGAACCTTTGGACGTTGGAACTCACTAACCGACCGAGCACCGGCCGATGAGCAACGACATGAGCCAGACCGTGCCCCCGAAAGCAGCGCCGAACGGCGAGAACCCCCGACGCGGCGCGCTCGTCTACGTCGCCGTCGCCTTCGCCTTGATCGCGATGCTGGCGGCCCTGCCGTTTCTCGCGAGCCGCCCGCGGCCGGCGCCCGATTTCGCGATGACGACACTCGCGGGCGAAGCGAAGACCCTCGAGACCCTGGCCGGTCGTCCGGTCCTGGTCAGCTTCTGGTCGACCACCTGCGGTCCCTGCATGAACGAGATGCCGTCGCTGATCGCCGTGCATCGCCGGTATGCGCGCAAGGGCCTGGTCACGCTCGCGGTTGCGATGCCCTACGACCGGCGGGACGAGATCGCGCGGGTGGTACGCAGCCAGGGCATGCCCTTCGACATCGTCCATGATGCCGACGGCAGTCTCGCCCGGATGTTCGACGACACCCAGAACACGCCGACGAAATTCCTGATCGACCCGAGCGGTCGGATCATCAAGATCTACGTGGGCTCAACCCACTTTCCCGACCTGATCGAGCGGCTCGAGGGCATGCTCTCGACCTGATCGACGTTGCACCCGGCGCCGCCTGCCAGGCGTGCCCCCAACCTCGTTCCTGCCCGTTGACGACCGTCGATGCCGTGCCCCCGGGCCGGCCCGAGACTGAGCGCTCGCCGGATCGCCCTGGGGTGTTGAAAAAGAAAGCGGCTGGCGCCCCGGCACTAACCGCTAGCTCTGAATGCACCTTGCGGAATGTGGCGCGCCCGGAGAGATTGATTCGCTGGCTTCGCCAACTCACCCGTTGGGCAGCGTCGCTGTGCTCCGTTGTCTGTCGCACGGCTGCGCCGTGCTCGGCTCGAACTCCCGACCGCCTGGTTCGTAGCTACCTAAGCTATTGTAAGTACTTGAAAAATCACGCCTGAAAGACGGCGCCCGTTGACCAGATTTCAGTACTTTGCA
>CAYQZN010000131.1:0-7461 GCA_964421805.1 uncultured Woeseiaceae bacterium | reverse complement strand
GAGCATCGGCAAGAGCATCGGCAAGAGCATCGCCACGACAAGAAACACGAGCGCCGGCGCGGCCACGGCGACGAGTACCGCCGCGGGCGGGGCCATGACGGCGACCATCGCCGGCGCGGCCGCGACCGCGACTGATCGGCCTGCCGCCGCACCGGTTGCATCCGTAACTGCTGCTGCACCGCTTCGGCCCGCCACGTGCGGGCCTTTTTTTGTTGCCCGCCGCTGCGCGGCTTAGTACAAAGGCGGGGTTCTTGCAGACTGCGGGCAGACAATGGATCTTGACGAATTGCGTGCGCGGCTCTCCGCCGTGGACCGGGAACTGATCGAGCGGGTCGCGGAGAGGCAGCGCATCGTCGACGAGATCGGCCGGAGCAAGATGACCACCGGTCGCGCCACGCGCGACTTCCGGCGCGAGAAGGAAGTGATCGACACGGGCCGCCGCCGGGCCGAGGAGCTGGGCGTGGACCCGGGCCTGGCGGAGTCGCTGCTGACGCTGCTGATCCGCTCGTCGCTCACGCACCAGGAGCAGGCACGGGTCACCGCGGAGGGCCGCGGCGACGGCCGCCGGGTGCTGGTGATCGGCGGCTCCGGCAAAATGGGCGGCTGGCTCGTCGGCTTCTTCGCCTCCCAGGGCTTCGACGTCACTATCGCCGACCCGGGTCCCACCGATCTGCCCGTGGACTACTACGCGGACTGGCGCGAGGCCGGCACGGACTACGACATCATCGCGGTGGCGGCGCCGCTCGCGCGCAGCGCTGAGATCCTGGCCGGCTTTGCCGAGCTCAAACCCCGCGGCCTCATCTTCGACGTCGGCTCGCTGAAGACCCCGCTGAAAGAACCGCTCGAGGCGCTGGCGCGGGCCGGCTGCCGGGTCACGTCACTGCATCCCATGTTCGGGCCCGATACCCGCCTGCTCTCCGGGCGCCACGTGATCTTCTGCGACGTCGGCGTGGCGGAGGCGACCGCCGAGGCGCGGGAGCTGTTCGCCGCCACCATGGCCGAGCGCATCGACATGGACCTGGAGGATCACGACCGGCTCATCGCCTACGTGCTCGGCCTGTCCCACGCGCTGAACATCGCGTTCTTTACCGCGCTGGCGGAGAGCGGCGAGGCGGCGCCGCGGCTCTCGACCATGTCCAGTACCACATTCGACGCCCAGCTCGACGTCTCGGCCCGGGTGGCGGAGGACAACCCCAATCTCTATTTCGAGATTCAGCGCCTGAACGAGTTCGGACTCGAGCCGCTGGATGCGCTGTGCCAGTCGGCCGAACGCATCCGCGAGCTGGTGCGCTCCGGCGACGAGGCGGGTTTCGTCCGCCTGATGCGCCGGGGCCGCGAGTACCTGGCCAGCCGCGCCATGCCCGATGGAGGTAACGGTGAGCAGCCCGGAGGATGAACTCCGCCGCCTGCGCGGGCAGCTGGCTCTGCTGACCGAGGAGGCGGCCAACAACGAGGCCATACTGCGCCGCTCCCGGCAACGGGAGCTCGCGCTGCTGAATGCGGAGAACCTGCCGGAGCTGTTCCTGCGGCTCACCCGCGGGTTGCGCGAGAGCTTCGACCTGCCCCACGTCTCGGTGCTGCTGTGCGACCCCGATCACGAGGTGCGCCATCTGCTGATCGCGGCGGGTACCAGCCCGGAGGATCTGGCGGACGTGGCGCTGGTCGATGCGCTCACCGGCATTGCTCCCCATTACACGACACTGCGCGGGCCGTGGCTCGGGCCTTACAGCGCGGCGGACCATCAGCTGATCTTCGGCCGCGACACGGAGCCGGCCAGCATCGCGCTGATCCCGCTGGAGCGGCAGGGCCGGCTGATGGGCAGCCTGAATTTCGGCAGCGCCGACCCCGGCCGCTACACCCGCAGCCACGGGACGGAGTTCCTCGGCCATCTCGGCGTCATCGCCTCCTTCGCGCTGGAGAACGGAGTGAACCGGGCGCGGCTGCTGCGCAGCGGCATCACCGACGTGCTCACCGGCTGGCACAACCGGCGCTACCTGCAGACCCGGCTGCGCGAGGAGCTGGCGAGGTCCCGCCGGGACGGCTCGCCCCTTACGCTGCTGCTCATCGACATCGATCATTTCAAGCGGGTGAACGACAATCACGGCCACCTGGCCGGGGACCTCGTGCTGACGGAGGTGGCCCAGCGAATCGAATCGCGCATCCGGGCGAGCGACGTCGCTGCCCGCTATGGCGGCGAGGAGTTCGTGCTGCTGCTGCCGGACACCGATGCCGTGGCCGGGCACAGCCTGGCGGAGCGCCTGCGCGCCGCGGTGGGCGAGCGGCCCGTCGCACTCGCGGACGGCACGGAACTGGATCTGACCATCTCGGCGGGACTCGCGACGGTGACCCCCTCGCGGGCGGACGAGGATCTCAAGACGCTGGCGGAGAGCCTGCTCGCGCGCGCCGACGTCGCGCTCTACGAGGCCAAGTCGGCCGGCCGCGACCGGGTGGCCGCGGCCGGCTGAGGCCGACCCCGACGGCCGCCCCGTGACCCGGGCGCCGCTCTCTGTGATAATGAGAACCATTATCAATTGTTATTGTCGATGACAGTTGCCTTGATGACACTCTCCGACACTGTCTTCGGCAACCGGGTATCGGCATCAGGATCAATCCCAGGATAAGAAACGGAGTAATTTCATGAAGTTCACGGAACGGCTCAGGACGACCGCATGCATCATCACCGGCGCGGCGCTGGCGGCGGCCTGCGGCGGCGGCGAGCCGGAATCGGCCGCCCCGGACCAGGCGGGCACCGCGCCCGCCGCGGCGGACAGGGTGGTGGTCTACTCGGCGCGGGCCGAGCACCTCATCAAGCCCATCTTCGACCGATACACGGAGGAGACCGGGGTGGAGGTCGCCTATACCACCGACAAGGAACAGCCGCTCATCCAGCGCCTGCTGGCGGAGGGCGAGAACACCGACGCCGACATGCTGCTGACCGTGGACGCGGGCAACCTCTGGTACGCGGCCGAGCAGGGCGTGCTGCGCCCGATCGAGTCGCAGGTCCTCGAGCAGAATGTGCCCGACAATCTGCAGGATCCGCAGAACCGCTGGTTCGCGCTCTCGGTCCGTGCACGCACCATCGTGTATTCCACGGAACGGGTCGACCCCCGGAACCTTTCGGGTTATGCCGAACTCGCGGATGACGAGTGGCAGGACCGGCTGTGCCTGCGGACGTCGAAGAAGGTCTACAACCAGTCGCTGGTCGCCATGCTCATCGCCCGCCACGGCGAGGAGCGCACCGAGGAGATCGTGCGCGGCTGGGTGGACAACCTGGCCACGGACGTTTTCTCCAACGACACCAAGCTCATGGAGGCCATCCTGGCCGGGCAGTGCGACGTGGGCGTCGTCAACACCTACTACTTCGGCCGGCTGCAGAAGGAGCGCGGCACTGATCTGGCGATGGCGATGGCGCTGCACTGGCCGTCCGGCGAGACCGGCGGCGTGCACATCAACGTTTCCGGCGGCGGCGTGACGAAGCACGCGCCACGGCCGGAGGCGGCCGTCGCTCTGCTCGAATGGCTCTCCTCGCCGGCGGCGCAGGAGATGTTTGCGGGCCTGAATCTGGAGTTCCCGGCCAATCCGGCGGTGCCGGCCGATCCGCTGGTCGCCGCCTGGGGCGAGTTCGAGGCGAGCGACATGCCGGTGGCACAGGCGGGCGAGCTGCAGGCGGCCGCGGTCAAGCTGATGGACCGGGCCGGCTACCGTTGAGCGCTGACCGGCGGCCGGCCGCGGGCGGCCGCGGCTGGATCGTCGTTGCCGGCCTCATCGCGGCGATGACGGCGACTCCGCTCGCCGTCGCCGTCGCCTCCCTGTTCTCGCCCGACCAGGCGGTCTGGGCCCATCTGGCCGAGCACGTGCTGCCGCGGGTGCTGGTGAACACGCTCTGGCTGGTGCTCGCGGTCTCCGCGCTCACCGCGGTCATCGGCGCCAGCCTCGCCTGGCTCACCGCCGCCTGCGAGTTCCCGGGCCGGCGCTTCTTCAACTGGGCGCTGCTGCTGCCGCTGGCCGTGCCCGGCTACGTGCTCGCCTTCGCTCTCGCCGGCCTGTTCGAGTACACGGGCACGGTGCAGACCGCCCTGCGCGACGCCTTCGGCGACGGGGCGGGACTGCCCGGGCTCGGCGCCCGCGCGGCCAGCATCGTGACGCTGACGCTGGCGCTGTTCCCCTATGTCTACCTGATCAGCCGCCATGCCTTCGCCACCCAGGGAGTGCGCGGCCTGGAGGTGGCCCAGTCGGTCGGGATGACGCCGGCCCAGGGCTTCCGGCGGGTCGCGCTGCCCATGGCGCGGCCCTGGGTCGCCGCCGGCGTGGCGCTAGTGGCCATGGAGACCCTGGCGGACTTCGGCACCGTGAGCGTGTTCAACTACGACACCTTCACCACGGCCATCTACCAGGCCTGGTTTTCCCTGTTCTCGCTGGATGCCGCGCTGCAGCTCGCCAGCGTGCTCGTGCTGCTGGTGGCGGTCGCAGTGGTTACCGAACGCCGCTTCCGCGGCCGTGCCCGCTTCGAGGCCGTGGGCAGCGGCGGCGGCCGCCGGCGGCTGCATCTCGCGCCCCGCGCCGCCTGGCTGGCCACCGGCTATTGCAGCCTGGTCTTCCTGGTGGCCTTTCTGCTGCCGGTGCTGCAGCTGGTGGCCTGGACGGTGCAGACCTTTGCCGCAGAGTTCGACCCCCGTTACCTCGCCTTTGCCGGCCGCAGCGTGTTCCTGGGTCTGGCGGCGGCCCTCGTGATCGTCACCCTCGCGCTGCTGCTGGCCTACGCCGTGCGCATGCGGCCGGAGCCGCTCGCCGCCGGCTTCGCGCGGGCCGCCACCCTGGGCTACGCCATCCCGGGCGCGGTCCTGGCAGTGGGCTTCTTCGTGGCTGTGGTCGGGCTCGGCGACGGCATCACCGCCGCGGCCCGCGCGCTGCTCGGCCCCGGCACCGCCCCGGTGGTGCTGACCGGCACGGTGGTGACCATGCTGCTCGCCTACGCCGCCCGCTTCCTGGCCGTGGGCCACGGGCCGGTGGAAAGCGCCATGCAGCGCATCCGCCCCAGCCTCGACGACGCGGCCCGGGGCATGGGCGTGGCGGGGCTCAGACTCCTCGGCCGGGTCCATGTGCCGATCCTCGGCACCGGCATCGCCACCGCCGCCCTGCTCGTGTTCGTCGACGTGATGAAGGAGCTGCCGATCACGCTGATGACCCGCCCGTTCGGCTGGGATACCCTCAGCGTCCGCGTGTTCCAGCTCACCTCGGAAGGGCACTGGGAACGCGCCTCGGTCTCCGCCCTGTCCATCGTGCTGGTCGGCCTGATCCCCGTGCTGCTGCTGAACCGTCGGAGCGGTTGAATGCTCACCCTCGAACAACTGAGCCATGCCTACGGCGATCAGCCGGTGCTGAAGGGCGTCGACCTGGTGCTCGAGCGCGGCCGCATCGGCTGCCTGCTCGGCCCGTCCGGCTGCGGCAAGACCACCGTGCTGCGCTGCATAGCCGGCTTCGAGCGTCCCGCCGGCGGGCGCATTGCGGCGGCGGGACGGGAGCTGTCGGGGCCGGGCGTGCACGTGCCGCCGGAGCGCCGGCGCATCGGCATGGTGTTCCAGGACTACGCCCTGATGCCGCACCTGGACGTCGCGGGCAACGTGGCCTTCGGCCTGGCGGCGCCGGGCGGCTCGCGCCGGCGGGACCGGGTGCGCGAGATGCTCGAACTGGTCGGCCTGCCGGGGCTGGAAGGCCGTTATCCCCACGAGCTGTCCGGCGGCCAGCAGCAGCGGGTCGCCCTGGCGCGGGCACTGGCACCGGAGCCCGGCCTGCTGCTGATGGACGAGCCCTTCTCCAACCTCGACGCGGGCCTTCGAGAGCGGCTCGCCACCGAGGTGCGCGACATCCTGAAGTCCGTCGGCACGACGGCGCTCATCGTCACCCACGATCACCAGGACGCCTTCTCCGTGGCCGACGACGTCGGCGTGCTCACGGCCGGCCGGCTGCTGCAGTGGGATACGGCCTACAATATCTATCACCGGCCGGCGGACCGGTTCGTGGCCGGGTTCGTCGGCCAGGGCGTCTGGCTGCCCGGCGTGGTGCGCGGACCGGACACGGTGGAGACGCCGGTGGCGACCGCCACCGGACGCATGACCGAGGCGCTGCCCGCCGGCACCGAGGTGGAGCTGCTGCTGCGCCCCGACGACGTCGTGCACGACGACGAGAGCGCGCTGAAGGCCCGGGTGGTGAGTCGGCGCTTCCGCGGGCCCCAGTTCCTCTACGAACTCAGCACGGCCGACGGCAGCCGGCTGCTCTCGGCCGTGCCGAGCCACCACGACCACGCGGTCGGCGAGATGATCGGCATCCGCATCGAGACCGACCACATGGTGGTGTTCCCGGCCGGCGCGGCGGTCGGCCAACCGGTCGCGCAGGATCGTCGCACGGGATCCTAGCGCCGCTGGCGCCACATGAGCGCGAGAAACAGAGGCACGCCCAGCAGGGCCGTGAGCGTGCCCACCGGCAACTGACGGGGCGCCATGGCCGTGCGCGCCAGCGTGTCGGCCACCACCAGCAGGCAGCCGCCGGCGATGGCGGCGGCCGGTATCACGCGGCGATGCTCGCTGCCGGTCACCAGGCGGATCATGTGCGGCACCACGAGGCCGACGAAGCCGATGGTGCCCGCCGCGGTGACGGCGACGGCGGTCAGCAGGGCCGCGCCGACGAAGATCGCGCCCTGCACCAGTGCGACCCGCTGCCCCAGGATGGCGGCCATGGTCTCGCCCCGGGCCAGCACGTTCAGCTCGCGCGCGGCGGCCAGGGCCAGCGCGGTGCCGACGGCCAGGACCACCAGCAGGGGCGCCGGCGCGTGGGCGAACGAGAAGTCGCCCATCAGCCAGAACAGCATGCCGTGGATGCCCTGTTCCGGCGACAGCGTCAGCAGCAGACCGATCACCGCGGACAGCCCCGAAGCCAGGACCACGCCGGTGAGCAGCAGCCGCGCCGGGGTCCAGCTGCCGCTGCCGTGGGCCACCAGGAAGACGAGCAGCATCGCGCCCAGGGCGCCGGTGAAAGCGCCGGCGTCCACGGCCCAGGGCGCCAGCCCGACGGACAGGGCGGCCAGCGCCCCGACGGCGGCGCCGCCGGACGTGCCGAGGATGTAGGGGTCGGCGAGGGGATTGCGCAGCAGCACCTGCATCAGTACGCCGGCCAGCGCGAGCAGCCCGCCCACGGCGAAGGCGGACAGCGCCCTGGGCAGGCGCAGCTCCAGCACCAGGTCGCGCTCGCCGGCGCTGCCGCCGCCGGCGAGGATCTGCGCGATCCGCGGCAGCGGCAGGGATTCGCTGCCCGTCGCCAGCGCCGCGGCGAGGCACGCGAGCGCCAGCAGGAGCAGGCCGGGCAGCAGCAGTTTCTGCGGCAGGGTCATGATGCTCCCGCTCGCTGGTCCACTATTCGGGATTGTGGAAGAATGACGGCCAAGAGGTTTTCCATGAATTCCGACAA
>CAYQZN010000130.1:0-7462 GCA_964421805.1 uncultured Woeseiaceae bacterium | reverse complement strand
GCGTAACACCAATACCCTTGTCTTTCAACTGCTTATAACGCCTCCGAGCCCTCTCGTCGGCGCTGGCCGTCAGGAAGATTTTCAGGCCGGCCCCGGGGAAGATCGCCGTGCCCATGTCGCGGCCGTCCGCGACCAGGCCGGGGGGTTCGCGAAAATCCCGCTGCCGGGCCTTCAGCGCCTCGCGCACCTCGGGCACCGCGGCGATCCGGGAGGCCAGCCGGCCGCACTCCTCGGTGCGCAGCTCATCGCCCACTTCGTCGCCGTCCAGCCAGACTGCTTCGGCCCCGTCGCCGGCGCCGAAAGACACCTGCATCTCCCGCGCGGCCCGCACCACGCCGGCTACGTCGTCGGCAGCGATGCCCCGGCGCGCGGCCGCCAGCGCGGTCAGGCGGTAAAGCGCGCCGCTGTCCAGCAGGTGGAAGCCCAGCGCGGCAGCTACCCGCCGGGCGATCGTCCCCTTGCCGGATCCGCTCGGGCCGTCGATGGCAATGACCGGCACTGCGCTCACGCCAGTGTCTCCAGTTCGAAGCCCGCCTGCCGGCAGGTCTCCGGGAAGCCCGGGAAGGAGGTGGCCACGTTGGCGACGTCGTCGATCTCGATGGCTTCCTCCGCCACGAGTCCCGCCACGGCGAAGGCCATGGCGATGCGGTGATCGCCGTGGCTGTCGACCCGGCCGCCCGCGAGCCGTCCCACACCGCGGATGCGCGCGGAGTCCACGGTCTCCTCCACTTCGACGCCGAGACGGCGCAGACCCTCGGCCATGGCGGCGATCCGGTCGCTCTCCTTCACCCGCAGCTCGCCGATGCCGCGGAACAGGGTCTCGCCCTCGGCGCAGGCGGCCGCCACGAACAGCACCGGGAACTCGTCGATGGCCAGCGGCACGAATTCCGGGTCCACGTCGATACCCCGCAACGCCGAGCGGCGCACCGTAATATCGGCCACGGGCTCACCGCCGGCCAGCCGTTCGCCCGCGATCTCGATCTCCGCTCCCATCTCGCGCAGGATGCCGATCACGCCGGTCCGGGTCGGATTCACGCCCACGTTGCGGATGACCAGGCCATCGTCGGCGGCCAGCGCGCCGGCCACGAGGAAGAACGCGGCCGAGGACAGGTCGCCCGGCACGGGGATCTCGATGCCCTGCAGCCTGGACGGCCCCTCCAGCAGGATCGTGTTGCCGCTGCGATGCAGCCGCGCTCCCATGGCGCTCAGCATCCGCTCGGTGTGGTCGCGGGTCACCTCCGGCTCCGTCACCCGGGTGGCGCCGCGAGCGTACAGTCCCGCCAGCAGGATCGCCGACTTCACCTGGGCGCTCGCCACGGGCAGCAGGTAATCGATGGCGTCCAGGGGGCGCCGGCCGCGGATCACCAGCGGCGGACGGCCGGACTCGCTATCGATGTCCACGCCCATCAGGGCCAGTGGATCGATGACCCGGCCCATCGGGCGCTTCAGCAGCGACGCATCGCCGGTCAGCACCGAGCGGAACGGCTGGCCGCCCAGCAGGCCGCAGAACAGGCGCATCGCCGTGCCCGAATTGCCGAGATCGAGGGGTGCGGCCGGCGCGGCGAGGCCGTCGGCACCCACGCCGCGCACGCGCAGTGCGCCGCCCGGCTCACGCTCCACCGCCACGCCCATGGCCTCGAGCGCACCGAGGGTGGCGAGGCAGTCCTCGCCTTCCAGGAAGCCGGAGACCCGCGTGTCGCCCTCGGCGATGGCACCCAGCATGAGCGAGCGGTGGGAGATCGACTTGTCCCCCGGCACCCTGAGCTCCCCGGACGTCACTCCCCCGGGCACCGTGCGGAAAGCCCTGACGCTCACAGCACCGCCTTCGGGTAGGCACCCAGCACGCGGAACAGCGACGTGCCCTGCTCCAGCTCCGCCAGCGCATCGGCCAGCGGCGGCTCGTCCGCATGCCCTTCCAGATCGATGAAGAACACGTAGTCCCACTTCTTGCGCCGGGACGGCCGCGATTCGATGCGGGTCATGCTGATGCCGTGCTTGGAGAACGGCGACAGGAGGGTGTGCAGCACGCCGGCACCCGCCGTATCGCTGGCCGACACCAGCACGGACGTCTTGTCGTCACCGCTCGGCGTGAGGAGATCCCGGCCGATCACCAGGAAGCGCGTGGTGTTGTCGGGCCGGTCCTCGATGTCCGCCACCATCACGTCCAGGCCATACACCTCGGCCGCGGCCTCGCCCGCGATGGCCGCCGTGCCCGCCTCGTCGCGGGCCCGGCGCGCACCCGCCGCGTTGCTCGTGACCGGTATCAGTTCGGCCTGGGGCAGATATTCCCGCAGCCAGACCCGGCACTGGGCCAGGGACTGCTGATGGGCACAGATGCGCTCCACCTTATCCAATGACGGCAGGTTGCCGAGCAGGTGCTGGCGGATTCGCAGCTCGATCTCGCCGCAGATCTTCAGCGGCGACATCAGGAACATGTCCAGCGTGTGGTTCACCGTGCCCTCGGTGGAGTTCTCGATGGGCACCACGCCGAAGTCGGCATGGCCGGCCTCGACCTCGTGGAAGACCTCCTCGATGGTGGCGAGCGGCAGCGCCCGCACCGAATGCCCGAAGTGCTTGCTGACCGCCGACTGGGTGAAGGTACCCTCGGGGCCGAGGAAGCCGATCTTCAGCGGTTCCTGCTGGGCGAGACAGGCCGACATGATCTCCCGGAACAGCCGCACCATCTCCTCGTCGCTGAGAGGTCCCTCGTTCCGCGCGAGCACGCCGCGCAGCACCTCCGCCTCCCGCTCGGGCCGGAAGTAGTCGATCGAACGGGCGAGCTCGCCCTTGCTCTCGCCCACCAGTTTCGCCTGCTCGGCGCGGCGGCTGATCAGGGCCTGGATCTGCTCGTCGATCTCGTCGATGCGTTGCCGGATCTCGGTGAGATCCGGCGCCGGTGTGCGCTCGTTCATCGGGGGTTTCCTGTTCTCAGGCGGCAAGTCTAACGGCTGGCTCGGCGCGGGACACCTCAGGCGCGGGTCCGCTCGAACTCGGCCATGAAGGCCACCAGCGCATCGACCCCCGCCTGGGGCATGGCGTTGTACAGGCTCGCCCGCATGCCGCCCAACGAGCGATGGCCCTTCAGATTGGCCAGTCCCGCGGCCTCGGCTTCGGTCAGGAAGGTCGCATCGAGGGCCGGATCGGCCAGCGTGAACGGCACGTTCATGCGCGAGCGGGAGCCGGGCTCCACCGGGTTCGCGTAGAAATCCGACCGGTCGATGGCCTGATAGAGGGTCTCCGCCTTGCGGGCGTTGACGGCGCCGACGGCCTCGAGCCCGCCCTGCTCCAGCAGCCAGTCGAAGACCAGACCCGCCATGTACCAGGCGAACGTGGGAGGCGTGTTGCTCATGGAGCCGGCCTCGGCGTGCACCGCGTAGCGGAGCATGCTCGGCACCCCGTCGCGGGCCGTGTCCAGCAGGTCGTCGCGGACGATGACCAGCGTCAGCCCGGCAGGGCCGATATTCTTTTGCGCGCCGGCATAGATGAGACCGAATCGGCCAACGTCCAGCGGGCGCGAGAGGATACTGGAGGACATGTCCGCCACCAGCGGCACGTCGCCCGTGTCGGGTATCCAGTGGAACTCGACGCCGCCGATGGTCTCGTTGGGCGTGTAATGGAGGTAGGCGGCGTCCTCGCGTACCTGCCATTCCGAGGCGGCCGGCACGCGGGTGTAGCTCGAGCCGGCCTCGTCCGCGGCGACGTTCACGCGGCAGAACCGCCGCGCCTCGGCCACGGCCTTGCGGCCCCAGTTGCCGGTCACCACATAGTCCGCCGTGGCCCCCGGCGTCGCGAGATTCAGCGGCGCCATCGCGAACTGCAGCGTGGCCCCGCCCTGCAGGAACAGCACGCGATAATTGTCTGGCATGCCGAGCAGCCGGCGCAGCGCCGCCTCCGAGCGCTCGGCGACCTGCCGGAACGCGGCGCCGCGATGGCTGAGCTCCATCACGGACATGCCGGTGCCGGCGAAGTCGGTCAGCTCCTCTCGCGCGCGCTCCAGCACCGCCATGGGCAGCGCTGCGGGGCCGGCACTGAAGTTATGGACCCGCGCGCCTGCGCTTACCGTCGCCATTGCCATTGCCATGGGGCGTCTCCGGCGGGGCGCCGCCGGTGCGGGCGCACCGTCACTCCTCCTCGTCCTCCGCCAGAGCCTCGATACGTTCCAGGCCCACGAGCGCTTCGTCGCCACCCAGGCGGATCAGGCGCACGCCCTGCGTGTTGCGGCCGAGGATGGAGATATCGGCGACCGGCGTGCGCACCAGGGTGCCGGCGTTGCTGATCAGCATGATCTCGTCGTCGTCGGAGACCTGCAGTGCGCCCACCATGCGTCCGTTCCGCTCGGAGGTCTGGATGGCGATGAGCCCCTGACCGCCGCGCCCCTGGACGGAGAACTCGTCCGCCTCGCTGCGCTTGCCGTAGCCGTGCTCCGTGGCCGTGAGGATGAGCCCCTGCGAGAGGATGATGAGCGCGATCACCTCGTGGTCCTCCGCCAGGCGGATGCCGCGCACACCGGCCGCGCCGCGGCCCATCGCCCGCACGTCGGCCTCGCTGAAGCGGATGGCCTTGCCGCTGCTCGCGAACAGCATGATGTCGCTGTCGCCGTCGGTGAGGGCCACGTCCACCAGGTGGTCGCCCTCGCGCAGATCGATGGCGATGATGCCGTTCGTCCGCGGCCGCGAGAAAGCATCCAGCGGCGTCTTCTTTACCGTGCCCTGGCTGGTGCAGAAGAAGACGAACTTGCCCGCCTCGAAATCGCGCACCGGCAGGACGGCGTTGATGCGCTCTTCCTGCTCCAGCGGCAGCAGATTGACGATCGGCTTGCCCCGCGCGCCGCGGCCGGCCTGGGGTAACTGGTAGACCTTCAGCCAGTACGCCTTGCCCCGGCTGGAGAAGCACAACAGCGTGTCGTGGGTGTTGGCGACGAACAGGTTGTCGATGAAGTCCTCGTCCTTCATGCGCGTGGCCGCCCGGCCCTTGCCGCCCCGGCGCTGCGCCTGATACGAATCCAGCGGCTGCGCCTTGGCATAGCCGCCGTGAGACAGCGTCACCACCACGTTCTCCTCGGGAATGAGGTCTTCGATGGTCAGGTCGGAGTGGTCCTGCATGATCTCGGTGCGACGCTGGTCGCCGAACTGGTCGCGCACCGCCTGGAGCTCCTCGCGGATCAAGGCCAGGAGCCGGTCCGGATCGGCCAGGATAAGAGAATACTCTCTAATTTTATCGAGTATCTCCTTGTATTCCTTAATTATCTTCTCTTGCTCGAGGCCGGTCAGGCGATGCAGCCGCAGATCCAGGATGGCCTGGGCCTGGGTCTCCGACAGGCGGTATACGGTCTGCCCGCCCTCCTCGACGATGCCGAACGCGCCGTGGTCGGCATCCGGCCGGGTATCGATGTCGCCGGCCCGCTCCAGCATGCCGGTGACCGCACCGGGCGCCCAACGGCCCGCGACCAGCCCGACCTTCGCTTCCGCCGGCGACGGCGAGGCCTTGATCAGCGCGATCACCTCGTCGATGTTCGCCAGCGCCACGGCCTGCCCCTCCAGGATGTGGGCACGGTCCCGCGCCTTGCCCAGATCGTAGATCGTGCGCCGGGTGACCACCTCGCGGCGATGGGCGACGAACGCCTCCAGGATGCCCTTCAGCGTCATCAGCTTCGGCTGACCCTCGTGCAGGGCCACCATGTTGATGCCGAAGACGCTCTGCAGCGGCGTGTGCTTGTAGAGGTTGTTCAGGACGACCTCGTGCACCTCGCCCCGCTTGAGCTCGATCACCACCCGCATGCCGTCCTTGTCGGACTCGTCGCGCAGCTCGCTGATGCCCTCCAGCTTCTTCTCGCGCACGAGCTCGGCGATCTTCTCGATCAGCCGGGCCTTGTTGACCTGGTACGGCAGCTCGGTGACCACGATGGCCTCGCGGGTGCCCTTGCCGATCTCCTCGACGTGGCTGCGGGCGCGGATGTGCACGCGGCCCCGGCCCGTCTTGTAGGCGCTGTAGATGCCCTGGGCGCCGTTGATGATGCCGGCGGTGGGGAAGTCCGGCCCCGGCACGTGCTGCATGAGCCCGGCCACGTCGATGTCCGGGTCGTCGATCACCGCCACGCACGCATCGATGATCTCGCCCAGGTTGTGGGGCGGGATGTTCGTGGCCATGCCCACCGCGATGCCTGAGGAGCCGTTGACCAGCAGGTTCGGGATGCGCGTGGGCAGCACCGAGGGCTCGCTCTCGGAGCCGTCGTAGTTCTCGACGAAATCGACCGTCTGCTTGTCGATGTCCGCGAGCAGCTCGTGGGCGATCCGGGCCATGCGCACCTCGGTGTAACGCATGGCCGCCGGGGCGTCGCCGTCCACCGAGCCGAAGTTGCCCTGCCCGTCCACCAGCATGTAGCGCATGGAGAACGGCTGCGCCATGCGCACGATGGTGTCGTAGACGGCGCTGTCGCCGTGGGGATGGTACTTACCGATCACGTCACCGACGACGCGGGCCGATTTCTTGTACGGCTTGTTGTAGTCGTTGCCCAGTTCCCGCATCGCGTAGAGGACCCGCCGATGCACCGGCTTCAGGCCGTCGCGCACGTCGGGCAGGGCCCGCCCCACGATCACGCTCATCGCGTAATCGAGATAGGACTGGCGCATCTCGTCTTCGAGATTTACCGAAAATATTTCCTGGGCGATGTCACTCATGGCTACTCACATAAAACCGGTCCACCGCCTTCCCCTTGCTGGGTGCAGGCGGACGATCCGTGCTGCAGGAATCAGGTCTCGGCCAGTGCTTGCGGCGGGAGCCGGCATAGCCTACTTCTGCGCCTTTTTCTGGCTCCTGATCAGTTGAAAATTTTAGCATAAATCGGGACTTGTACGTAGCCGCAGGAGTCCGCCCCGCGCCGGAAGCGAAGACCCGGCCCGGGCCCTGCCGGGCGGCCCTGTATACTAGGCTCCGGGCCCCGGCCCGGGCATCCGTCCATCCTCAATAAAGCCAGTATTTTCATACACATGGAGCAATGCGACCTGATCATCTCGTGCCGCTGGGTGGCACCCGTGGCGCCGGCGGACACGGTCCTGGAGCACCATGCCCTGGTCATCCGTGACGGCATGATCCGGGCGCTGGTGCCCGCGGCACAGGCGAGCGCCCGGTTTTCGGCCGCCGACGTCGTCCATCTCGACGATCATCTGGTGATCCCGGGCCTGGTGAATGCCCACACCCATGCCGCCATGTCGCTGTTCCGCGGGCTGGCCGACGACCTGCCCCTGGAGGTCTGGCTCCACGAGCACATCTGGCCCGCCGAGGGCCGCTGGATCGATGCGGAATTCGTCCGCGACGGCACCCGGCTGGCCATCGCCGAGATGCTGCTGGGCGGCACGACCTGCTTCAACGACATGTATTTCTTCCCGGACATCGTCGCCGAGACCGTGGCCGCGGCCCGGATGCGCGCTTCGGTGGGCATGATCCTGGTGGACGCGCCGACGCC
>CAYQZN010000129.1:0-7551 GCA_964421805.1 uncultured Woeseiaceae bacterium | reverse complement strand
GGCTGGACCAGTACGTGCCCGCAGTGAGCGACGAGGTGACGCTGACCATCGAGGTCGAGCTGACCCACAGCACCGCGCAATAGGCCGGCGGCATGGCCGACGGCGCCGGTTCTCTCGACTTCCGCGGCGGGCGCATCGGCGCCGCCGTACCCCTGCTCTTCTTCGTCGTCTGGGCCGTCGCCATCTCGGTGGCCGGCGCCCCTGACGAGCAGGGCCTGATCCTCGGCATGATCGGCGGTCTGACGCTGGGCATGCTGCTGTGCCGCAGCCGCTGGGCGGATTACGCCAACGCGGTCTTCGAGGGCATGGCCAACCCGGTGGCCGCCGTCACCATCGTCGCCTGGTTCTGGGCGGGCATGTTCGCCCAGGTGCTTCGCGTCGGCGGTCTGGTGGACGGACTGGTGTGGGTGGGCGCCCAGTCCGGCGCCACCGGCGGCTTGTTCGTCGGTGCCACCTTCCTGCTGGCCGCCACCTTCGGCACTGCCGTCGGCACCGGCTACGGCACCGCCGTCGCCTTCTGCACGCTCATGTTCCCCGCCGGCGTGACGCTGGGCGCGGATCCGGTGTGGCTGTTCGCGGCCATCCTGTCGGGTGCCGCTTTCGGCGATAACCTGGCGCCGGTGTCGGATACCACGGTGGTCTCGGCCACCACCCAGGAGACCGATATCCCCGGGGTCGTGCGATCGCGGGTCAAGTACGCGCTGATCGCCGCGATGCCGGCGCTCGGACTCTTCACGCTGCTCGGCGGCGACGGCGATCCCGTGAATGCCGCGCGGGCGAATGCGCTGTTCGCCGAGACCGCCTCCCCGGAAGGCCTGGTGCTGCTCGCCCCGTTCGCGCTGGTCATCGCTCTGGCGCTGCGCGGCTACCACATTCTGGTGGCACTCACCTGGGGCATCCTGGGCGCCGTCGCGCTGGAGCTGGCGCTGGGGCTTGCGGCGCCGTCGGACATCCTGTTCATCGATCCGGACCGGGATCTGGTCGGCGGCGCGCTCGTGGACGGTGTGGCCGGCTACGTCGGCCTGGCCATCCTGATCCTGCTGATCGTGGCCGGCGGCCACATCATGCGCCTGGGCGGCGCGCTGGAGGCGCTGATCGACCGGCTGCGCCGCTTCGCCCGTGACTCCGTCGCCCGGGCGGAGACCGCCATGTGGGGCATTGTTTTCTCGCTGAACGCGTTCATCACCATCAACACGGCGGCGGAGATCGCCGCCGGCCCCGTCATCTCCCGGCTGGGCAAGCGCTTCCGCCTGCATCCCTACCGGCGCGCCAACATGCTGGATGCCGTGACCTCGGCCATCGGCTACATCTTCCCCTGGGGCGGCGGCGTGCTGATCGGCTACCAGACGCTGCGCACGCTGGAGCGCCAGTATGACTTCGTGGAGGCGGTGGCGCCCACCGACGTGTGGGCCTACGTCCTGCACGGCTGGTTCCTCGCGGCAGTGATGCTGATGGCGGCCGTCACCGGGTTCGGGCGCACCTACGAGGCCGCCGACGGCTCCGAGACCCGGCAACCGCCGCCGTGAATGCCGGCGAAGGGGAAAACGGCAAGCGTATCGCGCCGCTGACCCTCGCGGCTCTCGGCGTCGTCTACGGCGATATCGGCACCAGTCCGCTGTACGCCGTGCGCGAGTGCTTCTACAGCGACTACGGGGTGGCGGCGACCGCGGCCAACGTTCTCGGCGTGCTGTCGCTGGTGTTCTGGTCGCTGATCCTCGTCATCTCCGTGAAGTATCTGGTGTTCGTGCTGCGGGCGGACCACTACGGCGAGGGCGGCATCCTGGCGCTGATGGAACTGGTGCGCCGGCCGCTCAGGGGCAGGACGCGTACGACCGTAATGGCGCTGGGACTCTTCGGCGCCGCGCTCCTCTACGGCGACGGCATGATCACGCCGGCCATCTCCGTGCTGAGTGCCATCGAGGGCCTGGAGGTGGCCACACCGGTCTTCGAGCCCTACGTGGTGCCTATCACCATCGCCATCCTGTGCGGGCTGTTCGCCGTGCAGCGGCTCGGCACGGGCGGGATCGGCATCATATTCGGTCCGGTGATGCTGGTCTGGTTCGCCTGCATCGGCCTGGCCGGACTGCCGGGCATCGTCGCCAACCCCGCGGTCCTCTCCGCCGTGAACCCGGGCTATGCGGTCGCCTTCTTCGGCGACAACGGGCTGCACGCGTTCGCCATCCTCGGCATCGTCTTCCTGGTGGTCACCGGCGGCGAGGCGCTGTACGCCGACCTGGGCCATTTCGGCCGGACGCCGATACGGCTCGGCTGGTACCTGGTGGTGCTGCCCGGGCTGCTGCTGAACTACTTCGGCCAGGGCGCGCTCATCCTGCGCGAGGGCGACGCGCTGGTGAACCCCTTCTACGAGCTCGTGCCGGGCTGGGCGCTGTACCCCATGGTCGGCCTCGCCACCTTCGCCACCATCATCGCCTCCCAGGCCATCATCTCGGGTGCCTTCTCGCTCACCTTCCAGGGCCAGAACCTGGGCTACCTGCCGACCGTGAAGATCGTGCACACCTCGTCGCGGCAGCGGGGCCAGATCTACGTGCCTTCCGTGAACTGGCTGCTGCTCGTGGCCGCCGTCGCGCTGGTGGCCGGCTTCCAGCGCTCGGGCAATCTGGCCGCCGCCTACGGCATCGCCATCAGCGCGACCATGCTCGTGACCACCCTCCTGCTGTATTTCGCGGAACGGCGAATCTTCCGCTGGGCCCTGCCGGTCTCGCTGGCCGCCACCGTCGCGTTCCTCATCCCGGACACCGCCTACTTCGCGGCCAACGCGGGCAAGTTCATGGACGGCGGCTGGCTGCCCGTCGGCGTCGCGGCCGGCGTCTACCTCGTGATGGCCACCTGGCGCCGCGGCCGCGCCACCGAACAGCGCCACATGCGCAACGAAGCCACGCCGGTGCGGGAATTCCTGGCGGCCCTCGGCGGCGGCTACTACCGCCGGGTGCCGGGGCAGGCGGTCTATCTCGCCGCCAACGAGCGCGGCACGCCTCACGGGCTGATCCACAACCTCCACCACAACCGGGCGCTGCACGATCTGGTGGTGATCTATACGGCCAAGACGCTGCGCCGGCCCCGCATCGAGCGCCGCGAGCGGCTGAAGGTGACGCAGCTCCGCGACGACGTCCACCGCATCGTCGCCTATTACGGCTACATGGAAGAGCCGAGGCCCCGGGAAGACCTGGAACAGGCCAACGAAGAACACGGCATCGGGCTGGACACGGAGCGGGCCACCTACTTCCTGGAGCAGGAGACGGAGTATCCGGTGGGTGCCACCGGCATGCCCTGGTGGCGGTCCTGGCTGTACGTGCTCATCCGGCGCAACACGCGGCGCACGACGCTGTATTTCGACCTGCCGCCGGAACAGGTGTTCGAGGTGGGCGTGCGCATGCGCATTTGACCTCGCCCCGTCGGGGTATAGTGTAGAGAGCATGAGTCAGTTCTGGGCCACTTACGGCGAGGCGGCCAGGACCGCCGCGGGTTTCTTCTGGAAGTCCGGCTGGGCCTTCGTACTCGGCTACACCATCAGTGCCGCCATCCAGGCCTTCGTGCCGAAGAAGCGCCTGACGGCCCACATGGGCGCGGCGGACGCCGGCAGCGTCAGTCTGGCCACCGCGTTCGGGGCCATATCGAGCTCCTGCTCGTTCGCCGCCCTCTCCGCCGCCCGCGCCCTGGTGCAGAAAGGCGCGCATTTCGTCGCCGCCGTCGCCTTCATGTTCGCATCGACCAACCTCGTCATCGAGCTCGGCATCCTGATACTGATCTTCCTCGGCTGGCAGTTCCTGGCCGCGGAGGTCGTGGGTGGCGTCGTGCTGATCGCGATCAGTTCGATGCTGATCCGGCTCACCTACCCGCGCCACTGGCTGGAAGCCGCCCGGGAGAAGGTGCAGGAGGAAACCGACGCGGAAGAAGCCGACTTCGACTGGAAGCAGCGCATCACGAGCTTCGAGGGCTGGTGCCGGGTGGGCGACAACTTCGCCGGCGAGTGGGGCATGGTCTGGCAGGAGATCCTGATCGGCTTCACGCTGGCGGGCTTCATCGCCGTGTACGTGCCGGACAGCTTCTGGCAGGCGCTGTTCCTCGCCGAGGCGGCCGCGGCCAACCCGGACAATTTCTGGATCGTGCTGCAGAACGCGGCGGTGGCGCCGTTCGTCGCCGCCGCCACCTTTATCGGCTCCATGGGCAACATCCCGCTCGCCACCGTACTGAACTCGGGCGGCGTGCTGTTCGCCGGCATCATGGGCTTCATCTATTCCGACCTGATGGTGCCGCCGCTGGTGAAGGTGAACGCCAAGTACTACGGCTGGCGCGTCGCCCTGTACATCGCCGGTATCATGTACGTAAGTATCATCACGACGGCCATCATCCTGCACTACGGCTTCTACTGGCTGGGCCTGATGCCCGAGAGCAGCCGCGAGGCCGGCGACGTCGCCCGGTTCGAGCTGGATTACACTTTCTACATGAACCTCGCCGCCGTCGCGCTCACCGCCGTCATGCTGTGGTTGCGCCGGCGGCACCGCCGGATGGGCGGCGAAGGCGCGCACGCCGGTCATGGCAATGGCCATGGCGGCGGCATCGGCGTGCAGGACGTGGTCACCGGCGTGTTCATCCTGGTGCTACTGGGCGGCGGCGTCGCCCTTCTGGTCAGCGAAACATCGTCAGGAGCGCTATGAGCGACAAGAGCGACAATTCCGAACAACACCACTGCTGCGCAGGCGGCGGACAGCACGCCGCGGCGGACGACGGCGACAATCCCTACGACACCGTCCCTCCCGGCTACGAGGGCACCGTCTACGTCTGCCCGATGTGCGCCCCGGTGCGCCAGACGGAGCCCGGCGCCTGCCCCATGTGCGGCATGGCGCTGGAACCCCAAGGCGTAGTCGCAGGCGAGGAGGACCAGAGCGAACTCCGGGACATGACCCGCCGCTTCTGGGTCAGCGCGGCCTTCACCCTGCCGCTGTTCGTCTACGCCATGGGCGAGATGCTGCCCGGGCAGCCGTTCCACGATCTGGTGCCCGCCCGCCTCTCCCAGTGGCTGCAGCTGGCGCTCGCCACGCCGGTGGTGCTCTGGGGCGGCTGGCCCTTCCTGGTCCGCGGCGTGCAATCGGTACGGACCATGAACCTGAACATGTTCACGCTGATCGGGCTCGGCGTCAGCGTGGCCTACGGCTTCAGCCTCGTCGCCACCGGGGCGCCCGGTCTGTTCCCGGCCTCGTTCCGTGGTCCCGAGGGACGCGTGGGCGTCTATTACGAAGCCGCCGCGGTGATCACCACGCTGGTGCTGCTGGGCCAGGTGCTGGAGCTGCGCGCCCGGCGTGCCACCTCCGGCGCACTGCGCTCCCTGCTGGAACTGGCACCGCCGGACGCCCGGCGCATCCGCGCCGACGGCAGCGAGGAAGACGTGCCGCTTGACGAACTGGCCGTCGACGACCGCCTGCGCGTGCGCCCGGGCGAGAAGGTGCCGGTGGACGGCGTCATCGAGGAGGGCCGCAGCACCATCGACGAGTCCATGATCACCGGCGAACCCCTGCCGGTGGACAAGAGCGCCGACGATGCCGTGACCGGCGGCACCGTCAACCAGACCGGCGGCTTCGTCATGCGCGTGACCCGGGTGGGCGAGGACACGCTGCTCTCGCGCATCGTCCACATGGTGGCCGAGGCCCAGCGCACCCGCGCCCCCATCCAGCGCCTGGCCGACGTGGTGGCCGGGTGGTTCGTGCCGACGGTGGTGGCCGTCGCGGTCGTCGCCTTCATCGCCTGGTCCGTCTGGGGGCCGGAACCCGCGATGGCCTACGCGCTCGTGAACGCGGTGGCCGTGCTGATCATCGCCTGCCCCTGCGCGCTCGGGCTCGCCACGCCGATGGCCATCATGGTGGGCACCGGCAAGGGCGCCCAGAGCGGCATCCTGGTGAAGAACGCCGAGGCGCTGGAGACCCTGGAGAAGGTGGATACCGTGGTGGTCGACAAGACCGGCACGCTGACCGAAGGCCGGCCCCGGCTAACCGCGGTGGAAGCCGCGGGCGAGAGGGGCGAGGACGAACTCCTGCGCCTGACCGCGTCCCTCGAGCGCGCGAGCGAACATCCGCTGGCGGCCGCCATCGTCGAGGGCGCCCGCGAGCGGGAGGTGGAGCTCACCGACGTCGGCGACTTCGACTCGGCCACCGGCAAGGGCGTGACCGGCACCGTCGACGGCCGGCGGGTGGCCGTGGGCAACCGGGCCATGATGGAGTCGGCCGGCGCCGTGGACGAGGCGCTGGCCGAGCGCGCAGAAGAACTGCGGCGCGAGGGACAAACCGTCATGTTCGTCGCCGTGGACGGCGCGGCGGCCGGCCTCGTCGGCGTCTCCGACCCCGTCAAGGAGACCACCGCCGAGGCGCTGGACTCGCTGCACGCCGCCGGCATCCGCGTGGTGATGATCACCGGCGACAGCCGCGCCACCGCCGAGGCGGTCGGCCGCGAACTCGGCATCGACGAGATCCACGCCGAGGTGCTGCCCGAGGACAAGAACCGCATCGTGACGGAGCTGCAGGAACGCGGCGCGATAGTGGCCATGGCAGGGGACGGCATCAACGACGCGCCGGCGCTCGCGAAGGCCCACGTGGGCATCGCCATGGGCACCGGCACCGACGTCGCCATGGAGAGCGCCGGCGTGACGCTGGTGAAGGGCGATCTGCGCGGCATCGCCAAGGCTCTCCGGCTGAGCCGGGCCACCATGCGCAACATCCGCCAGAACCTGTTCTTCGCCTTCGTCTACAACAGCCTCGGCGTGCCGGTGGCCGCCGGGGTGCTGTACCCCTGGTTCGGCATACTGCTGAGCCCGATGATCGCCGCGGCGGCGATGAGCCTGAGCTCGGTCTCGGTGATCGGCAACTCCCTCCGCCTCCGCCGCCTCACCCTGTAGGAGGGGCTTTAGCCCCGATCTTCGCTCGATGTGGCCGAGCGCTAATCGGGGCTAAAGCCTCTCCTACGGCGGGATCGGGGCTAAAGCCCCTCCTACGGCGGGATCGGGCCTGAAGGCCCTCCTACCATGAGGGGGTGGCTATTCCGTGCGAGAATCGGGGCCTGGAATGGTGACAGAGGAGATGCCCGACATGGACGAACCCATTTCACTGAGCGAGGAGGAAGCCCGGGAACTCCGCGAGAGCTTCGACTACAACGACCGCAACGGTGACGGGCGCATCGAGTTTGACGAGTTCGTGAACATGCTGGAGGAACTCGAGGCGGGCGTCAGCGAGGAAGAAGCGCGGATCGGCTTCCGGGAACTCGACAGCCATCAGGACGGATCCATCGCTTTCGACGAATTCGTCGACTGGTGGCGCCAGCGCTAGCCCGAAGGATCGACAAAGGACCGACAAAGGATCGATAAAGGACCAACAAGAGAGGATCGGGGATGACTTTCAATCGTCTGGCAATCGGTCTCGCGCTCATCGGCGCGGGTTTCGTCGCGGGGGTGGCCACCTCGGTCGCCGTCGCCGAGCGCGAGGACCCGCTCATCTACGTCGTGGACTTCATGCAGGTCGAGCCGGCGGACAAGGCCGCCTACGAGCG
>CAYQZN010000128.1:0-7556 GCA_964421805.1 uncultured Woeseiaceae bacterium | reverse complement strand
GGAGCATGATATGGTTACCGGCCTGCCGGTGGAGGAGGACGCCTGGTACCGGGTGCAGGCGGCGGAAGGCGTCGCCCGGGTCACCGCGGACGGCCCCGAGGCCTCCCTGTACAGCGGCGCCGAACTCCGGGATATCGCCGCGGAGCGGCTGCAGGATCCGGCGCTCCTGAAACGGGCGCGCCGCATCCTGCAAACGGCGCTGGAGCATTGCCTCGAGGGCAGGGAGCTCAGCAGCCGGCGGGTGATGCGTGCGATGCGCCGGCGCGCCGAGGCCGGCGACGGCGAGGCCCGCTAGAGCGGGGCCGGAGCGCGACCGCCGCCCGGCCGGACAGGAACACAGCGAGATGCAGACACTGAAACTCGGAGTGAACATCGACCACGTGGCCACGCTGCGCCAGGCGCGGGGCACACGCTATCCCGATCCCGTGGAGGCGGCGTTCATCGCGGAGCGGGCGGGCGCCGACAGCATTACCGTGCATCTGCGCGAGGACCGGCGCCACATCCAGGACCGGGACGTGCGCATGCTGGCCGCCACGCTGCACACGCGCATGAATCTGGAGATGGCCGTCACCGAGGAGATGATCGCCATCGCCCTCGATCTGCGGCCGGCGGATTGCTGCCTGGTGCCGGAGAAGCGCGAGGAGCTCACGACCGAGGGCGGCCTGGACGTCGTCTCCCGGCGGGACGAGGTGACCGATGCCGTGCTGCAGCTCTCGACGGCGGGCATCCGGGCGTCGCTGTTCATCGATCCCGACCCCGAGCAGCTCAGGGCGGCCTGGGATTGCGGCGCGCCGGTGGTAGAGCTGCACACGGGTGCCTATGCCGAGGCGGACGGCGCGGCGCAGGCAGGGGAGCTCGAGCGCATCCGCGAAGCGGCGCGATTCGGGGCCGAGAACGGGCTGATCGTGCATGCCGGCCACGGTCTCCACTATCACAATGTCGGGCCCGTCGCCGCCATCCCCGAGATCGTCGAACTCAATATCGGCCATGCGATCATTGCGCGCGCCGTCATCGAGGGACTCGGTCCGGCGGTGGCCCGCATGCGCGAGCTGATGCAGGGAGCGCGGGGCTCTTGATATTCGGCGTCGGCACGGACGTCGTCGAGATCTCCCGTATCGCCGATTCCTACCAGCGCTTCGGCGAGCATTTCGTGCGGCGGCTGCTCATGCCGCAGGAGGAAGAGCTCTTCCGGCGCAACAAGCGGCCGGTCCGTTTCCTGGCCATGCGCTTCGCGGCCAAGGAGGCGGTGGTGAAGGCCATGGGCACGGGATTCGCCCACGGCATGTGGATCCGCGATGCCGGTTTCGTGCCCGATCCGCGGGGGCGGCCGGTGGTGATCTTCTCGGAACGCGGGCAGGCGGTCTGCGCACGACTGGGCATCGGCAACACCCATGTCAGCCTCACCGACGAGGCGGGACTGGTTCTCGCATTCGCCGTCGCGGAGCGGGCTGACGGCCCGCCTATAGATAATAATTCAGTTTAAGAAGATGAATTAATGCATTGTTTTGCCTTTGATATCGAAACCATACCAGACATTGAAGCCGGGCGGCGCCTGTGGGATCTGGGCGACCTGTCCGACGACGACGTGGCGACGGCCATGACCTTCAAGCGCCTGCAGGACGCCGGCACCGAGTTCATGCCCCTGCATCTGCACCGGGTGGTCGCCATCTCGGTGGCGCTCAGGACCGGCGATAGCTTCCGGGTCTGGAGCCTGGGCGAAGCGGATGCCGATGAGGCGGAGATCGTCAGCCGCTTCTTCGACGGCATCGAGCGCTTCGCGCCGACGCTCGTGTCCTGGAACGGCAGCGGTTTCGACCTGCCGGTGCTGCATTACCGGGCGCTCATGCACGGCGTCGTGGCGTCACGCTACTGGGAGACCGGCGACAGCGAGCGGGACTACCGTTACAACAACTACCTGGGCCGCTTCCACTGGCGCCACATCGACCTGATGGACGTGCTGTCCGGCTACCAGGTGCGCGCCCGGGCGGGACTGGACGACATCGCCGTGATGCTCGGATTCCCCGGCAAGCTCGGCATGAGCGGCGACAAGGTCTGGGGCGCCTGGCAGGCGGGCGACATCGAGGGCATACGCAATTACTGCGAGACCGACGTCGTCAACACCTACCTGGTGTATCTGCGCTTCGAGTTCATGCGCGGGCGCATGTCGGCGGCCGACCTCGAGCAGGAATACGAGCGGGTGCGCGGGAGCCTCGGCGACAGCGGTGAGGCGCATTTCGCAGAGTTCCTCGAGGCCTGGGGCGGTGCGGCCGGGCGCTGAGGCCTGCGCCATCGCGAAGAACATGGCGAAGAAGCAGCGCGAGCCGGAAGAAGCCGGCATCCTGGGCATTACCCACGACGGGCGTGGCATCGCCGACGTGTCCGGCAAGAAGGTATTCGTCGACGGCGCGCTGGCCGGCGAGCAGGTGCGCTTCCTGCGGGTGCGGCGGCGGAAGAACTTCGACGAGGCGCGGCTGGAGGCCGTGCTGGAGGCCTCGCCGGACCGGGTGGAGCCGCGTTGCGCCGTCTATGGCATCTGCGGCGGCTGCTCGCTGCAGCACCTGGCCGCGGAGCGCCAGATCGAGGCCAAGCAGCAGGTTCTGCTCGACAACCTGGAGCGCATCGGCGGGGTCGCACCCGTTCGGGTGCTCGAGCCGCTGCGCGGACCCGCCTGGCGTTACCGGCGCCGGGCCCGCCTGGGCGTGCGCTACGTGCAGGGCAAGGGCAGGGTGCTGGTGGGCTTCCGCGAGCGTTTCAAGCCCTATGTCACCGACACGGGCCGCTGCGAGGTGCTCGCCGAGCCGGTGGGCGGGCTGCTCGGCGAACTTGCCGAACTCATCTCCGGGCTGTCTGTGCGCGAGCAGATCCCGCAGATCGAGGTCGCCGTCGGCGACAACCTGACCGCTCTGGTACTGCGGGTGCTCGAGACGCCGTCGGCGGAGGACGAGGCGCGGCTGAGGGGCTTTGCGGCGGCGAATGCGGTCCGCTTTTTCCTGCAGACCGGCGGGGCGGAGACGGTGCGGGCGCTGCCTGACGCCGACGGCGGCCTGCCCGAGTCGCTCTGCTACGAATTGCCCGAGTTCGATCTGGCGATCCGGTTCCGGCCGCTGGATTTCATCCAGGTGAACGGCGCATTGAACCGGGCGCTGGTATCGCGGGCGGTGGAACTGCTGGGGCCGGAGCCGGAGGAGCGCGTGCTGGATCTGTTCTGCGGCATCGGCAATTTCACGCTGCCCCTGGCACGGCGGGCCGGCGAAGTGCTGGGCATCGAGGGCAGCGCCGATCTGGTGCGGCGCGCCGAGGAGAATGCGGTGGCCAACGGCCTCGGCAACGTGGCGTTCCTGAACCGAGACCTGGCCGAGCCGGATCCGGGCGAGGACTGGCTGCGCTCCGGCTGGGACCGGGTCCTGCTCGATCCCGCTCGGCCCGGTGCGGATGCCCTGGCGCGTCACTTCGCCGAGAAGCCGCCGCGGCGGCTGGTCTATGTCTCCTGTCACCCGGGCACCCTGGCCCGGGACGCCGCCACCCTGACCGGCCCGGGGCGCCTGCGATTGTCTGCCGCAGGCGTTCTGGATATGTTCCCCCATACGAGCCATATGGAATCGGTCGCGGTATTCGACAGAATATGATGAAGTTCAGAGTTTTAAGCTCATATGCTGAAGTATTTTGTCGATCGGGGGCGGGATTTTCGGCGGCAGCGACGGAGGGGCCATGTCACTCGGCCCGCTGATGGTGGACATCGAAGGGACGGAACTCACGCCGGCGGATCGGGATTTCCTGCTGCATCCCGCCGTCGGGGGCGTGATCCTGTTCAGCCGCAACTATGCCTCGCCGGATCAGCTGACCGCGCTGACGGAGGCGATCCATCGTCTGCGCACACCGGCGCTGCTGGTCGCCGTCGATCAGGAAGGCGGCCGGATCCAGCGCTTCCGCGAGGGGTTCACGGAGCTGCCGGCCGCCCGCTGGCTCGGGCGGCGCTACGACGTCGATGCGGACACCGGCCGACGGCTCGCCCGCCACAGCGGCTGGCTGCTGGCCGCCGAGCTGGGTGCCGTGGGTGTCGATTTCTCCTTCGCGCCGGTGCTCGATCTGGACTGGGGCCTCAGCGAGGTCATCGGCGACCGTGCTTTCCACGCCACCCCGGAGGCGGCCGGCGAACTCGCTGCAGCCTTTATGTACGGCATGCAGGACGCCGGCATGGCGGCGGTGGCCAAGCATTATCCCGGGCACGGCGCGGTGGTGCCGGATTCCCATCAGGAACTGCCGGTCGACCGCCGTCCCTACGGCGAGATCATGGAGGATCTTAAGCCCTTCGAGCGCCTCGTGCGCGCGGGCGTACCAGGTGTCATGACGGCCCACGTGGTCTACAGCGAGGTGGATGCCCGGCCGGCGACCTTCTCGCGCTGGTGGATCGGCGAGGAGCTGCGCGGACGGCTGGGCTACAACGGCGCCGTGTTCTCCGACGACCTCAGCATGAAGGCCACCGAGAGCGTCGGCAGCATGTCGCGAAGGGCGCGGGCGGCGCTGGACGCCGGCTGCGACATGGTGCTGGTCTGCAACGACCGGGCACGTGCCGAGGCGACGGCCGAGGGCCTCGGCGACCACCGTAATCCGCCCAGTCTCGTCCGGCTGGCCCGATTCCACGGACGCCGGCGGACCGGCAGACAGCGGTTGCTGGGCGGCGAGCGCTGGCAGGCCCTGCATGCGGAGCTGGCGGAGGCCATGGACCGACCGGTGCTGGAACTCGATGCCTGACGACGTCTCTCATGCCCGGGGCAACGACCTGCGCATTCCGGAAGGGGCCGTGCGCATCGCGAGTCCGGAGGAGGTGGCGGCCGCTTTCGATCGGCTCGCCGGCGCCATCGCCGCGCGCCTGGCCGGCCGGGAACCCGTACTCGTCGCGGTGCTGGAGGGGGGGCGCATGCCGGCCGCGGAGATCTCCCGCCGGCTCGCCATCCCCCACGTGAACGACACGCTGCGGGTCGGCCGCTATCGTCGCGGTGCGAAGGGCGGAGAGCTGCGCTGGCACGCACTGCCGCAGACGCCGCTCGCGGGCCGGGCCGTGCTCGTCGTCGACGACATCCTCGACGAGGGCGTCACGCTGGCGGCGGTCGCGGATCATTGCCGCGCTGCCGGGGCGCAGGAGGTGCTCACCTGCGTGCTGACCGTGAAGGACCTGCCCGACCGCGCAGCGCCGTTCAGCCCGGACTTCTGCGGTTTGCTGGTGCCCGACCGCTACATCGTCGGCTGCGGCATGGACTATCAGGGACGGTGGCGCGAGCTGCCGGGCCTGTACGCTCTGGAGGACCCCCTTTGATGAGCGAGGCAAGGAGCCAGGCAATGAGCGAGGCGATGCAGGACAGCGGTATCGCGGTGATCGGCGGCTCCGGGCTGGAGCGCATGGCCGGCGTGGAGGTGATCGACACCCGGGAGATGACCACGCCGTTCGGCCCGCCGTCCGCGCCACTGATGAAGCTGACCGCAGAGGGCGAGCGGTTCTGGTTCCTGTCCCGCCACGGTGACCGGCACGACATCGCGCCCCACCGCGTGAACTACCGGGCCAACCTGTGGGCGCTGGATCAGCTCGGCGTCTGTCGCGTGATCGCGGTCAACGCCGTCGGGGTCATCCCCGTCGAGCCGCCCCTGGGCACGCTCGCGGTGCCGGATCAGCTCATCGACTACAGCTGGGGCCGGGAGTCCACCTTCTTCGACGGCGAGTCCGGCCCGCTGGAACACATCGATTTCACCGACCCCTACGACGCGACTCTGCGCCAGGCACTGGTCGGCCGCGCCGCCGGCCTGGGCATTCCCTGCCGTGCGGGCGGCATCTACGGCGTCACGCAGGGGCCGCGCCTCGAAACCCGGGCGGAGGTGGACCGGCTGGCCCGGGACGGCGTCGAGTACATCGGCATGACGGGCATGCCGGAGGCGGTGCTGGCACGGGAGCTCGCGCTGGAATACGCTTGCCTGGCGGTGCTGGTCAACCGGGCGGCCGGGCGCGGCGAGGCGGCGATACACGCGGACCTGGAGGAGAACCTGACCCGCGGCGCGGAAGCGGCCGGCCGTGTGGCGCTGGCACTGATCGTCAGCGCCGCAGAGCCGTCAGCGGAGGATGACTGAGAGCCGATGAAGTCCCTGTCCAAGAGCCTGCTGGAGTCACTTCTGCTCGGCCTGCCCGAGGGGATGATGGTGGTGGCGAGGCAGGGCGAGGACTGGCAGGCGGTGTTCTTCAACCCGGCGTTCGGCGAACTGTCGCGGCTGCGCCCGGGGGAGCTGTCGGGCCAGAGCCTGAAAAGCATCCTGCACAGCGTCGGCGGCCGTGACGACTGGCCGCGGGTGGAGCAGGCGCTGGCGGACCGGGAACCGATCTATCTGACGGTCTATCCGGGTACGCCGGACGAGCCCGGGCCGCCGTTGTCCCTCTGTGTGACACCGCTGGAAGCTTCCGAGGGCAGGGACTACGCGGCCTGCCACCTCGCGTTGCGTCGAGGCGAGGCGCAGGCGGCGGATGGTCCTCCGAGCCCGGCCGAGACGCTGCCGGCGACCGAAAGGCGCGACGCGTCGACGGGGCTCGCTCCGCGTCCGTTTTTCGACGGCGTGCTGAGCCACGACTGGGCGCTGGCGCGCCGGGAGGGCCACCGGCTCTCCCTGCTGGTGTTCCGCATCGAGGCGTTCCGCGCTTATCTCGACACCTTCGGCCGGCATGCGACCGAGTCGATGATCCGGCGGGTCGCCCGCTGCATTACCCGGCGCCTGCGCCGGGCCAGCGATATCGCTTCCCGGCTGGAGGAAGACTGCGTCGTGGCGCTGGTGCACGGCGGCGACGAGTCCGCCGTGCGCGCGTTCGCCGATTCCATCACCCGCCAGGTGCGGGAACTCGGCATCCATCACCCGCACTCTCCCGTGGGCCGGTTCGTTACCGTTCATTGCACCGTCACCGCGGCGCTGCCCGATGCCGAGCAGGACGCGAACGATTTCGTCATGGAAGCCCTGGCCTCGTCGGCCGAGCATTGAGCGCGTCAGTCGGCCGCGGATGAGGCGCCGGCCGGCGGCGGCTCCGCCGCTGCCCCCGCGCCGCCGGTGCCGGGCTCCTCGGGCTGCACTTCCTCAGCCTCCACCGGCGTCACCCTGGCCAGCACGCCGTAGCGGGGATGATCGTAATAATGGAGTTCGCCGCTGCGCAGCTTGCGTCGTTCGCTGAGTCGGTAGATGTCCGGCGCCAGCGCGTCCAGCGGTTCACCGGCGTCCGGCCGGCCCCGGTCCGGGAAGAGCGGCGCCGTTGTTGCCGTCTGCGGCCCCGGCAGGGTCCGCCGCGGGCCCGACCACAGCTCCAGGTCCAGTTCCAGGTGCAGGAAGCGGGACCGGTACAGCCGGACCTCGCCCTGCAGGCCGTCCGGCAGCTCCGCCAGCCGGGAGAGGTCCAGCGGCCGTGCTGCCTCCGGATCGTAACCCGGCTGCTGCCAGGCGACGTGCAGCAACGGTTCGTAACCGTTCGCATTGCCGAGCCGCCGGTACAGGTCGCCCAGTTCGAACTCCTCTTCCGGCAGCGGCATGAAGCG
>CAYQZN010000127.1:0-7556 GCA_964421805.1 uncultured Woeseiaceae bacterium | reverse complement strand
TCGCCGTCGCGGCGGAAGATCGTGGCTGAGGGTCGGGGCTGAGGGTCGGGGCTGAAGCCCCTCCTACATCTATTTTTCGCGGAGGCGGCGGGTCATGCCGCGGGCGTAGAGGCGCGGCGTGAGTCTGGCCATGTAGTAGGACAGACGGCCCAGGAAGCTGAGAACGACGATGTGCCTGCCCTTCTTCGCGCCGCGGACGATCGCATCCGCCACGTCGTCCGGTTCGGCCAGCCGGCCGATCATGGTGCGGCGGGTGCCGGCCGGTCTGCCGTCACCGCCCATGGCCCGCTGCTCGAAGGGGCTGCGCACGAAGTTCGGGCAGGCCATCATCACCCGCACGCCGTCCGCGGCGACCTCGCAGCGCAGCGACTCGAAAAAGCCGTGCAGCGCGTGCTTGCTCGCCGCGTACCCCGTGCGGCCGTACAGGGGGGCGACGCCCGCGATGCTGCTGGTGACGACGATCAGCCCTCGCGTCGCTTTCAGGGGCTCCAGCGCCGCCTTCGCGCAGTTCACGGCGCCGAAGAAGTTCACCTCCATCACCTTGCGGTACACGTCGAGCTCCGTCTCCTCGAACAGGCTGCGATGGACGGTGCCCGCGTTGTTCATCAATACGTCGAGACGCCCGTAGTGGCCCACCACCGCCCGGACGGCGCGCTGACAGGCCGCATAGTCGGTCACGTCGCACTCGACCGTCATGACGTCCGCACCGGTCACGCGCAGCCCCTCGGCGGCCTGCTCAAGCGGTTCGGGCTCGAAGTCCAGCAGCGCGATGCGCGCGCCCTCCAGGGTCCAGCGCCGGGCCAGCGCGCGGCCGATGCCGCCGGCGCCGCCCGTGATGGCGACCACGGGACGGTAGTCGGCATCACCGGCGAGGGCAGTGTCGTCCGGCTGGTCGCGATCCTCCAGCCAGATGCGGAAGGCAGCCGCAGAGGAGATGGGCGTATAGCCGAATTCGCTCTTCAGACGCTCGTTGGAGAGCACCGGGCGGTAGCGCAGGAAGTCGACGGTCTCCGGGCCGTTCACGGTCTTGCCCAGGCGCTTCGCGAGGCCCAGCCCGGCAGCCAGCAGGCCGGCGGGCACGGGCACGTAGGGCTTGCCCAGTGCTTTCGCAATGGCCTTCGCGGTGAGCGCGCCGTCGCCGGCGACGTTATAGACGCCGGTCTGCTCGCCGAGGGCCGCCTGCGCCAGGATGGCCACCAGGTCCCGGTCCCAGACGAACACGAACGGCGCATCCGTGCCCAGGATGCCCGGCACTACCGGGCCCTCGAAGATCTCGGTGACCGGGCTGCTGGTGCCCTTGCCGATGACCGTGCCCGGGCGCAACAGCACCTGTGCAAGCTCCGGATGAGTGACCCGGTACTCGGCGAGGATGCGCTCCACCTCGCTCTTGTTGCGGCTGTACTCGAACGCGGGATGGCCGCGGGCCGGTGCCTCCTCGGTCATCCAGCGCGGATTGTCGGGGCTGTAGCCGTAGGCCGCACCGCTGGTGGTGACCACGAAGCGCCCCACGCCCGCCGCCACGCAGGCCTCCAGCAGCCGGCGGGTGCCGATGACGTCCACCCTGCGGGCGAGGTCCGGCGGCGCGTCCGGCGGCGGCTTCAGGATGCTGGCGAGGTGGATGACGGTGTCGATGCCGTGCTCCTCGAGCAGGGGCCCGATGTCCGCGCTGGCGATGTCGCCGCTCACCGTCACCACGTCCGCCGGCGCCTCCGCCTCGCGGATATCGTAGGCCACCACCGTGCCCACGTCGTCGCGACCCGCCAGCTCGGCGACGGTGAGCCCGCCGATGTAGCCGGCCGCGCCGGTGACGAAGATGTTCCTCGGCATGAATGCCTCCCGTGTCTGTCAGTCGGGCCCTGCCCGGCCGGGCCCGTCGCCGCGACCGTCGTCGCGACCGTCGTCACGATGATCGTCGCGATAGTCGCCAGGATCGCGCCGCGACCAGAGTGCGGCCAGGGTCAGCCCGCCCACGATGTGCCAGCTGCCCCACCAGGCCGCCACAATGGCCATGCCGCCCAGCCCCGCGAAGAAGGTGAAGATCAGCGCAAGCCCCAGGCCGCTGTTCTGGATGCCCACCTCGATGGTCACGGCGCGGCGGTCCCGCGCAGAGAGACCGGTGAGCCGGGCGGCGGTGTAGCCCAGTGTCAGGGCGAGGGCATTGTGCGCGGCGACGATCCCCAGCACCGGCAGTATAGCGAGAGTGAGGTATTCCCGGTCGCGCCAGAACGCGAGCACGATGAAGCTCAGGAAGAACAGGCCGCCCGCCACGCGCAGCGGCCGGCGCATGCGCGCGGCGAACTCCGGGTAGCGGGAGCCGGTCCACATGCCGGCGAGCAGCGGCAGTGCCAGGATCAGCAGGATGGTGATCACCATGATCACCGGATCCACGGCGATGTCCGCGAGCAGCCTGCGGGTATCCGGGTCCAGTGCGGCCCAGAAGGTGAGGTTGAACGGCGTCATGAACATGGCCGCCGTGCTGGTCACCGCCGTCATGCTGACCGAGAGCGCCGCGTTGCCCTTGGCGAGCCATACCAGGAAGTTGGAGACGTTGCCCCCCGGGCACGCTGCGATCAGCATCATGCCCAGCGCCACGCTGGGAATCGGGTCGATGAGCTGCACCAGCAGGAAGGTGGCCGGCGGCAGCAGCAGGAGCTGGGTGGCGATGCCCACGAGCGGGCCGCGGGGCGCCTTCGCCACCGCCCGGAAATCCGACAGGCGCAGGTCCAGCGCCACGCCGAACATGAGCAGCGCCAGGATGATGTTGAGCGCGAGCAGACTGGCCGGCTCGAAGTCCAGCCTGATGGCGTCGAGGGCGGGATCCACGCGTGCGGCTCAGCCGCTCAGCCCACCGGCTCCCCGTGCATCTCCTTGAACTCGGTCAGCCCCGGCGCCATCAGGTGGGCCATCGGGTCCACGTCCACGTGGATCACGGCCGGCCGGCCGGACTCCATCGTACTTCTGAGCACGCCCTCCAGCTCCGCCGGGTCGGCCACGCGTTCGCCGATGGCGCCCATGGCTTTCGCGACCTCGTCGAAGCGGGTCTCCTCGAAGTCCGTGTTGATGGTGGAGTCGGCGTCGATGCCCATGGCCTGGCGCAGCTGGCCGATGCCCACCGTCTGGGTCAGCTTCACCATGCCCCACTGCTTGTCGCAGAGGACCACGTACACCAGCGGCAGCTTCTCCCGCACCGCGGTCTCCACCTCCTGCAGGTGCATGGCCATGGCGCCGTCGCCGATGATGCAGACCACCGGACGATCCGGGCAGGCCGTTTTCACACCGAGCGCCTGGCCGACGCCGGCACCGAGCATGCCGAACTTGAAAGTGGAGTAGACGGCATCCGGCCTGGCGTTGCGGTAGTAGTGCGCGCACCATACCGCCGTGTTGCCGCCGTCGATTACCAGCATGCCGTCGTCGCCGAAGACCTCGCGCGCCTTGGCCGGCACGTGGGCCGGATGCATGGGCGACTTGTCCGAGGCGAGCACGGCGTCCAGCCCGGCACGAACCTTCGCGCGCGCTTCGGCGAGTTCCGCGATGGCCTTGCCGCGCGCCGTGATGAGCGCATCGGCCACCGGCTCGCGCTCCAGTTCCTCGCGCAGCGCCTGCAGGAACACCCTGACGTCGCCGACGATACTCAGGTCCACGGGGCGGTTACGGCCGATGATGTCCGGATCGATGTCCACCTGGATGGTGCGCTTGGCCACCTCGGGATCCGAGCCGCCCCAGAAGCGGCCTCGGCCCCACCAATCGGTCTCGCCGACCCGGGAGCCCAGGATCAGGAACAGGTCGCTGCGGCCGCGGGCCTCCCGGGCCACGTCCAGGGTACTGTTGGGGATAGCCAGCGGGCTGGCTTCGTCCAGCGCCCCGCGGGCGCCCCAGCTGACCGTGACGGGCGACTGCAGCAGATCGGCTACGGCCTGCAGATCTTCCGCAGCATCGGCATGCACGATGCCGGTTCCGCCGTGGAGCATCGGCAGCTGTGCTTCGCGCAGCATGTCCGCGGCCGCACGCACTTGTTCGGGATCGACCGCCAGCGGCGTCACCGGCCGGTAGCCGGACGGCTCGCGCAGGAAATCGGCGGGATACTCCGCGGGCCCGTTCATCAGGTTCTCCGGCACGTCCAGGTGGACGACGCCGGGACGCCCGATCCAGGACATGCGGAACGCCTCCCGGGCCAGCTCCGGCAGCCGGTCCGGCGTGGCCACCGCGCCCGACCACTTGCTCATGGGCGCCGTGGTGCCCACCTGATCGAAGTACTGGAACGTCCCGCCCCGGTCCGGATACGCGAGCCCGGTGCGCCGGCAGCTCGTGATCAGCAGCACCCGGTTGCCCTCGCCCTGCTCCACGGCCACGCCGGGCAGGATGTTGGCGACGCCCGGACCGTTGCTGGCCATGCACACGCCGAGCTTGCCGGTGGCCCGGGCATAGGCGCCGGCCATGTGCGCAGCGGTGGATTCGTGCCGCGGCGAGACCAGGCGGATGCCGTACTTCTGGAATGCGGTGTAGAAGCCCAGATAGGTGCCGTCGACGATGCCGAAGATCGTGTCGACGCCTTCCTTGGCCAGCATGGCGGCGAGCACCTCGCCGCCGATCATCTGTTTCGTCGCGGGTGATTGGTTGTCGTTCATTGCGTCCCCCTCGCGTTTCTCATACATGTAGGAGGGCCTTCAGGCCCGATTGTCTGATGGATCGGGCCTGAAGGCCCTCCTACCGCCCGATATCGAATCGGGGATAAATCCCCTCCTACAACCTTAATGCACCGTCCACCTCGATGCAGCGGCCGTTCACGTAGTCGTTCTCCAGGATGAACTGCACCGCGTGGGCGATCTCGTCCGGGTCGCCGACCCGGCCGGACGGTATGCCTTTGGTCAGCTTCTCGCGGGCCTCCGGCTTCATGGACATCACCATCTCCGTGCCGATGAAGCCCGGCGCGATGGAGGCGGCGCGGATGCCGTAGCGAGCGAACTCCTTGGCCCAGGTCACGGCCATGGCCTGCACGCCGGCCTTGGTGGCCGAGTAGTTCACCTGGCCCATGTTGCCGGCGCGGGAGATGGAGGAGATGTTGATGATGCAGCCCTTGGAACCCGTGGCGATCATCTTCGCCGCCGCCTCCCGGCCGCACAGGAACACGCCGGTGAGGTTCACGTCGATGACGAGCTGCCACTGGTCCAGCGACATCTTCGATACCAGCTCGCCGTCCTTCACTTTCAGCGTCAGCGCATCCCGGGTGATGCCGGCGTTGTTGACCAGCCCGTGCAGCGCGCCGAAGTCGTTCCCTATGTCCTCGAACAGGCTGACCACCGATTCCTCCTCGGCGACGTTGGCCTTGTAGACAGCCACCTGGGGCGAGCCCGCCTTTTCGCATTCGGCGGCGGTCGACTTGAGGGCATCCTCGTCAAGGTCCACCAGCGCCAGCTTCGCGCCGCGGGAGGCCAGGCGGAGTGCCATCGCGGCGCCGAGTCCGCGCCCGCCGCCGGTGATCGCAATGGTCTTGTCTTTGAGGTCCATGGGAATGATTGCTCCTCGTTGTCGTTATCGAATGCGTGTCGTTCAGCCGAAGACGTACTCGCCCGGGGCGTCGCGCAGCGGGCGATAGCCCTTGCGCGGCGCGCCCATGTACGGTGGTTTCACCCGGCTGGTGGTCTGCGCGTCCAGCCAGGCATCCCACACCGGCCACCAGGAACCGTCCTCCGGCGGCGTCTCGGCCAGCCAGCGCTCCGGCGCGATGTAGCTCTCGCCCGGCGCACGGGTGCGCAGGCGGTAGCGGCGCCGCGGGTGGCTGGGGCCGCTGATGATACCTGCATTATGGCCGCCGCTGGTGAGCAGGAAGGTCACCTCCGCGTTGGTCAGCCGGTTGATCTTGTACACGGACTTCCACGGCGCGACATGATCGGTCTCCGTGCCGACGACGAACAGCGGCACGTCGACGGCATCCAGGTGCACCTTCTCGCCGTCCACCTCGAAGCGGCCCTCGGCCAGATCGTTGTCCAGGTACAGCCGGCGCAGGTACTCGGAATGCATGCGCGGCGGCATGCGGGTGCCGTCGGCGTTCCAGGCCATGAGGTCGTTCAGCCGCGGCTCCTTGCCGAGCACGTAGCGGTCTACCGCGGGCGCGTACACGAGATCGCTCACCCTGAGCGCGGCGAAGGCGCCGCCCATGTTCTCGACGCCGAGATAGCCCTGCTTCCACATGAAGCTGTCCAGGAACGAGACGATGCTGTCGGAAAGGAACAGCCGGATCTCGCCCGCCTCCGTGAAGTCCGCCTGGGCAGCGAAGATAGTCAGCGACTTCAGCCGCTGGTCGCCGTCCCGGGCCATCTTCGCCGCGGCGACATAGGCCAGCGTGCCGCCGATGCAATAGCCCACCAGATGGATCTTGCGCCGCGGCACGATGGCGCCCACCGCATCCAGCGCCTCCATGATGCCGAGGTTCAGGTAATCGTCCATGCCCAGGTCCCGGTCGGCTTCGGTCGGGTTCTTCCAGGAGATCATGAACACCGTCTTGCCCTGCTCCACCAGGTAGCGGACCAGCGAGTTCTTCGGCGAGAGATCCAGGATGTAGTACTTCATGATCCAGGCGGGCGTGATCAGCACCGGCTCGGCGCCCACCTCCCCGGTCTGCGGCGTGTACTGGATCACCTCGATCAGGCGGTTCTCGTAGACCACCTTGCCCGGCGTCACGGCCACGCTCTCGCCGGGCCGGTAGGCCTCGACGCCCGGCGGCGGCCGGCCGCGCGCCCTGCGCAGCTGGTCGTCGACCAGGTGGCGCGCGCCGCGCAGCAGATTACGGCCGCGCTCGGCGACGGTCGTCTGGATGACCTCCGGGTTGGTGATCGGTACGTTCATCGGCGAGGCCAGGCTCAGTATCTGCTGCGCCATGAAGGCGACCAGCTGCTCCCGCGACCGGTCGACGCCATCCACGCCGGTGGTGGCCTCGTGCCACCAGTCCTGGCTGAGCTGATACCCCTGGGCCATCACGTTGAACGGCCAGCGCTGCCAGGCCTCGCCCTGCATGCGCCGCTCGGTGATCCGCGCCGGCGGCTCCCCGCCGCGGCCGAACATGGCCTTCACGTTGTAGATGCCCAGCTGGACGGTCTTGCGTATGAAGCTCTGGGCGAGCAGCGCCACCTTCCCGGGCGAGAGGGTGAGATGCACCAGCCAGTCGAGATATGCCAGCGACAGTTCCACCGGCGACATGCCCCGGGTGGCCCGCGCGATCAGCGAGCGCACCTCCCGGTCCAGCTTCTCGGCATCCTGTGTGGCCAGCGGCTGATATTCCCTGACGAAATCGTCCAGTGATGCCGCGAGAGAGGTCGCTTTTTTTTCTTCGCCGCCGTTGTCCGTCATGGTCTCGACCCCCCGGATCGTGCGCAAACAGGCTCGCCCGATGCTACAGCCTTCTTGCGCTGCAGCAAGTCGGGTAAACCGAAACGCACCACCGTAGGAGAGCCTTCATGCAGGAGGGCCTTCAGGTGGGAGGGCCTTCAGGTGGGAGGGCCTTCAAGTGGGAGGGCCTTCAGGCCCGATTCCCTTCTTTCCTGGCCGCCCTGCGGGGGTAT
>CAYQZN010000126.1:0-7769 GCA_964421805.1 uncultured Woeseiaceae bacterium | reverse complement strand
GGCGGTTGTGGCGCAGCCGGCTGACGATGGCGCAGGCCGCCGCCGTCTTGCCGGAGTCCATGCAGGTGCCGGCCAGGGCGATGACGGGCACGCCGCGCACGTCGAGCCCCGCCTCGTAGTCGAGCGGGAACTCGCCCACCCGGGCGGGCACGCCGATGCGCTCGCCGAGATAGGGGAACGTGAGCACGGTGCCGAGCACCCGGCAGTCGAACGGGGGGCCCACGTCCGGGTTGGCGGAGTCGCAGATGCCGAGCACGCCGCCGATATTCAGGAGCTGCACCGTATCGCCGGCGGCCAGGGTCTTCGGCAGATGGCCCGAATAGCCCCGCAGCGCCTTGCGGTGGCCGAGCGCGCCGACGATGACGTCGCCCCGTTTCACCGTGGCCATACGCCCGCTGGTGAGCTCCATGGTGTTGTAGCGGGTCTTGTTGTTCAGCACCTCCACGGCGACGAGCAAGCCCTCCTCGCAGGGGATCTCCTCGGACAGGCGCAGCTCCCGGCCCAGCTCGTGATGCTGGGCCACCGAGGCGATCTTGTCGACGACGACGCTGCGCATCATCCGTCCTCCGCCCGGCGGGCAGCGCGCGTCTGCAGCATACCGGTGAGCGACAGGATGCGGGCGTGGCCGAGCGCGTCCGCCGGCGTCCACTCGCCGGCCGCCTCGCCGTAGACGCCCTTGCTGGCGGCCATCAGCGAGTAGGGCGACGCGACGCCTTCGACGAAGACGCTGCCGGGCCGGAGCTGCACCGTGACCTCGCCGGTCACCCGCGCCTGGGACGAGGCCAGCAGCGCCTCGATGTCCCGGCAGACCGGGTCGAGCTGGCGGCCCTCGTGCACGAAGTCGCCGTAGGCGGCGGCCACCGTGTCCTTGATGCGCTGCTGGGGCCCGCTCAGCACCAGCTTCTCGAGTTCCCGATGGGCCGACAGCAGGATTTCCGCGGCCGGCGCCTCGAAGGCGACGCGGCCCTTGGTGCCCAGGATGGTGTCGCCCAGGTGGATGCCGCGGCCGATGGCGAAGCTGCCGCCCAGGGTCTCCAGCTGTTCGATCAGCGCCACGGGCTCCAGCTTCTCGCCGTCGATGGAGACCGGCCGGCCCTGCTCGAAACCGATGCGGTGGCTCTCCGGCGCGCGGGCCTCCGCCAGTACGCCCGACGACAGCACCCAGGCCTCCTCCGGGATGGAGCCGCTGGAGTCGAGCGTCTCGCGGCCGCCGATCGTCACGCCCCAGAGCCCCCGGTTGATGGAGTAGGCGGAGCCGGACTTCGGCACCGGCATGCCGTGCTCCTCCAGGTAGGCGAGCTGATCCTGCCGCGCCCAGCTGTTGTCGCGCACCGGCGCCAGCACCTCGAGCGCGGGGTTCAGCGTGCGCAGCGCCACCTCGAAGCGCACCTGGTCGTTGCCGGCGGCGGTGCAGCCGTGGGCCACGGTGTCCGCGCCGTGCTCGGCGGCGGCCGCGGCCATGCGCGCCGCCTGGATGCCCCGCTCGGCGCCGACGCACAGCGGATAGAGTCCGCCCCGGCGCACGTTGCCGGCGATCAGCCAGCGCAGCACCTCGTCGAAGAAGTCCTGGCGGGCGTCTATCAGCAGGTGCTCCGCGGCGCCCAGCGCCTCGGAGCGCGCCGCCAGTTCCCGGCGGGCCTCTTCGTCGATGCCGCCGGTGTCCACCGTGACCGTGACGACCGGTCGGTCGTAGTGCTCCTGCAGCCAGGGTATGCAGAAGGAGGTGTCCAGCCCGCCGGAGTAGGCGAGCAGGATTGGTGAGGACGGGGAGGACGGTGAATTCATGCTTCTCGCTCCGCGAAGATGTCGTTGAGTCGGGATTCCAGCCGCGCGCTGGCCGCCGCGCCCGCCGTGGCCACGAAGATGGTGTCGTCGCCGGACAGGGTGCCGACGATCTCCGGCCAGCGGCTGCGGTCCAGTGCCACCGCCACCCGCTGGGCCGCGCCGATGCCGGTCTGCACCACCACCAGGTTGGCGCCGGCCCGTTTCACGGCGCGCACGAAGCCGGCCACCTCGGTGAAGGCGTCGCCCGGGGCGGCCGGCTGTGCGTCGTCGCGCAGGCGGTAACCCTCGGCCTCCTTGGCGGCGCCCAGCAGCCGCAGATCCCGCGAAACGCTGGACTGGGTGGCCTCGAAACCGAGCTCGTGCAGCGCGCGCACCAGCTCGCCCTGGGTGGCGACGGGGCGCTTGCGCAGAATCGCCGCGATGGCGCGGCGACGCTCGATCTGTTGTTCGGCGCTGGCGGGCATGGCTGGTAGTGCTGAATAAATTTGCGCATATTAATACCCTAATGCGCATATGCAGTCAAGGCTGCCGACGGGCCGTTTTCAGGTTAACCTGCGCGCTCCGGTATCGTCCGGTAGTGCGAGGATTGCGGCATCCCGCCAGGGGGACCCGCGCAACGGGAGGACACGTGCTGGAAACCGCAGAGATCAGCACCGGCGAGGAGCCGGCGGGCTCCGTCGTCTGGCTGCACGGCCTGGGGGCCGATGGGCACGACTTCGAGCCGGTGGTGCCGGAGTTGAGACTGCCCGCGGACCTGCCGCTGCGCTTCGTCTTCCCCCACGCCCCCATCCGTCCGGTGACCATCAACGCCGGCATGCGCATGCGTGCCTGGTACGACATCGTCGCCATCGACCGCAGCGCCCGCCAGGACGAGGAAGGCATTCGCGCGAGCGCCGCCGCCACGGTGGAGCTGATCGAGCGCGAGCAGCGGCGCGGCATGCCGGCGGAGCGCATCGTGCTGGCCGGTTTCTCCCAGGGCGGCGCCATCGCCATCCACACGGCGCTGCGCCACGCGGAGCGTCTGGCCGGGCTGATCGCGCTTTCCACCTGGATGCCCCTGGGCGAGACGCTGGCCGTCGAGGCCAGCGCCGCCAACCGGGACCTGCCGGTGTTCATGGCACACGGGCGTCAGGACCCGATGGTCCCCGTCGGCCTCGGCGAGCAGACCCGGGAGGCCCTCTCCGCGGCCGGTTATCCCGTGGAGTGGCACACGTACGAGATGCCCCACGCCGTCTGCCCGGCCGAGATCGCCGACATCTCGGCCTGGCTGCAGGCGCGTTTCAGGCCAGACGGAAACTGATCCGGGTCTCGCCGGTGGTCTCGCCGGCGGGGTCGAAGCGCCGTTCCACGAATTCGGCGCCGCCGTCGGCGTGGAACAGGACCACCGTCGAGCAGCGCGTCCCGTAGGTCGGCGTCAGGATGAACGGCGCCGAGAGCACCCGCCGGACGTCAGGGTCCGGGGCCGTATCCATGGCCGTACCCATGGTCGTATCGAGGGCCGTGTCCAGCGCAGGGTCCGTCTCGCCGTCCTCGCCGGCGGGCGCGGTATCGGCCAGGATCTCCAGGATGGCGCCGGGCTCGCAGCGGCCGTCGCCGATCAGCCGCGCCAGGCGTTGCCGGGTGACGACCAGCTTCGGCCAGGGCGTATCCAGCAACGCGTTGCTCACGCCGTGGAGGCCGGGCTCGAGTTGCCGGCTCGCCGCCTGACGGTTGGTGTGATAGCGCAGTGTCGCCGGGTCGCCGAACAGCAGGTTGAAGCCGGCGTAGCGCTGCTCTTCGCGTGCCAGCCGGGCGGCGAAACCGTCTGCCGGTTCTGCGCCGGTGAGCCAGTCGGTGAGCAGCAGGCCACGGGATACCTCGCCGGCCCGGGGCGAGCCCTCCCGGTAGTTGGTCACCACGCCGAAGCGTCCGCCCCGGCTTATGCCGAGCCAGGTGCCGCCGGCTTCGAGATCCCGCCCGGCCAGTAGGTCCGGTTCGTCGGGCCACCAGTCTGCCGGTGCCGTGGGCCGGGCGTGGAATTCGTCCCGATTGCCCGCCAGGACGAGCGGCAGCTCGGGGTGCATCTGCCAGGCTGCGACGATGAGGCACATGGGCTAGCCCAGGCCCTGCCGCGACCGGCCGTCGTTTGCGGCGGCGTCCTCCCCGAGCCAGTCGTCGACCAGGCGGCGCGCGATGGACAGACGGGGCGGCAGCTTCGGCCAGCCGGCGCGGATCTCGCGCCGGCTGAACCAGCGTGCGTCTTCCAGCTCGCCGTCGTTGAGCACGATCTCGTCCGATTCCGCGACGGCCCGGAAGCCCAGCATCAGTGCCGAGGGAAACGGCCAGGGTTGGGAGGACTGGTAGAGCACCTCCGCCAGGCGCACGTTGGTCTCTTCGAAGACCTCCCGGCGCACCGCATCCTCCAGGCTCTCGCCCGGCTCGACGAACCCGGCGATGGTCGAGTAGCGGCCCTCGGGCCAGGTCGGCTGGCGGCCGAGCAGGCAGCGCTCGCCGGCCGCCACCAGCACGATGATGGCGGGGTCCACCCGCGGGAAGATCCGCCGGCCGCAGCCGGGGCCGGTGCAGATGCGCGCGTAGCCGCCCGCATCCGGCGCCGTGGCGGCGCCGCAGTGGCCGCAGTGGCGCTGAGCCTGGTGCCACAGGACCATGGCCCGGGCGTGAGCCGCGAGGCTGGCCTCGTCGGGCGGCAGCAGCCCGCCCAGGGTGCGCAGGTCCCGGTATTCCACGCCGCCGGTCACCGGCAGGACGGGCTCGTTCACTTCCAGCGCGAAGGCCGGTGCGCCGCGGAACACGCCCAGGAAGACCAGCTCGTCCATGCGGGGCTCGCCCGGCAGGTCCTCGTAGCGCAGCAGCCAGATGCGGCCGCGGGCCTCGTCCGCCGGGCAGCGGCCCTGCCACACCGGCACGAACACCGTGCCGGGACGGGTCAGGGCATCACGCTGCCAGGCCTCGTCCACCCGGCGCTCGCCGGCCCGGTCCACGTAGGCGCCGGCGAAAGTGTTGTGGGGCAGGGGTTCGGGCACGGTCCGCCCTCAGCCGAGGGCGTCGGCGCTGACCAGGAGCCCGTCCTCGTCGGCATAGAGATGATGGCCGGGCTCGAACGCCACACCGGCGAAGGCCACCGGCACGTCCCGTTCGCCGCGGCCGAGCTTGCGGCTCTTCAGGGGCATGGTGGCCAGCGCCCGCACGCCGATGCCGATGCCGGCGATGTCGGCGGAGTCACGGATGCAGCCGTTCACCACCACACCGACCCAGCCGTTGTCGGCCGCCATTGCGGCGAGCTGGTCGCCGAGCAGCGCGCAACGCATCGAGCCGGCGCCGTCCACCACCAGCACCCGGCCGTCGCCGGGTTCCTCCAGCGCCGAGCGCACCAGCACGTTGTCCTCGAACACGCGCAAAGTCGTGATCGGCCCGCCGAAGGCGGCGCGGCCACCATAGGCACGGAACAGGGGGTCGGCGATGCGGACCCGCTCCGCGTGTTCGTCGCAGAGATCGGCTGTCTTGATCGTCATCCGGACATTCTACTACGCCCGGGCGAAGGTGCCGTGCCCCGGCCGCCGGCTGCGGCCGGTGCGGATCTCGCAGGCCGGGCACTGGTGGAAGTTCAGGCCGTAGCGGTCGTGGAGATAGTCGAGGCCGCAGTCGTTGCAACGGGTGAGGCCGAGGTCGCCCTCGTCGCTCAGCGACTGGAGCAGGTTCCATGCCCACTCGAAGCTGAACAGGCAGCGCGGATGCAGCAGCTGGTAGGTCTCGTAGGAACGGCACACCCGGTGGCCGTATTCGACGTCCGGCCGCTGCCAGCGCGCCTGCACGCCGTCGGCGGCGAGGCGGAGCACGCCGCCCTGGACGAACAGATAGGTGAGCGTGGTCGCCTCCAGCTGATGGACGGCGTTGCGAACGAAGGGCACGGTCTGGCGCGGCGACTTGCCCCGCCGGCGCCGCACGCCGCCCCGCCCGCCGGAGAAGTAGCGGCTGTAGATCTTGCGGATCCGGTCATGGGACAGACCGGTACAAAGGCTGATGGTCCGGGTGCGTGCCTCGTGGCCTATCATCCGCAGCGCCAGTTCGAAGCGCAGCCGTTCGGTTTTATAGCGGTCTCGGGCGTCCTGCATCGATTTGCCCTCCATTTATGTAATTTTTCGAACATATATGACATCATTTTTCCGGTAGCATCACAAATGAGAAAAATAGACCAGTATGGGAAATAAAGAACAATTACGGTGAATCGGGGGTGGGGTATGGTCTACAAGGCACTGGAACAGGACGATCTGCGGCATCTGGCCGCCATCAACCGGAGCTATCTGGAGTTTCTCGGCAGTAACGACCGGCACGCATTTCGACAGCTGGAACGGCTGGAATCCCCTGCCCGGGAGCTGGTGCGGCGGCTGACTCCGGCGCAGCGCGAAGAGGCCGCCCGCAGCCCCTTCCTGCTCTGCAGCGTGCGGGAAGTCGACGTGGGCGGCAGCGGCGCGGACCCCGGCAATTTCGAGCTGTTCCGCAGCGCGGCCCCCAGCGTGGAGCTGGTGCTCTACATGAGCCTGTCCCTGCTCAGGCGGCTGGTTGCCCGCCGGGCCTTCGCAGCCCGCCTGCTGGGCGGCGTGGATGCCGCCTGGTGCGCCGAGCTCGCTGCCCTGGACGAGCCGCAGCTGGCGGCCATCGCTCATATCCAGGCGACGCGGCTGCGGCCGGTCCATGCCGCGGTGCCGGGCTTATGGCCCGAGTTGCTCCGCTGTGCGGAACTCGTGCCGCTGCGCCGGCGTGCGGTGCGGGCCGCCGGGCTGCAGCTGCAGCAGCGCCTGCCCGTGCCCGTGCTGCACCGGGCCGCGGCTGCACGCCTCGAGCCGCCGCGCCGGCGCTCCGTCTGACGCATCTCAGGCCACGATCTCGGCGCGGTAGTAATGCCAGAGCAGCCGGGCAGCCACCGCACGCCGCGGCCGCCAGCGTGCACCGCTGCGCGCCAGCTCCGCGCTGTCGGAGTCCGGCAGCAGACGCCGGATGGCCCGTTCCAGCGCGAGATCGCCGGGGGGCCAGACGTCGCGGCGACGCATCGCCGCCATGACGTAGGCGCCCGCGGTCCAGGGGCCGACGCCGGGTAGTTCGGTCAGCATCTCGAGCGCCTCCTCGTCCCCCGCCCGGGACAGCGCCGCAAAGGACAGCCGCCGGCCCTGCACCGCCTCGCCCAGCCCGTGACAGTAACGCGCCTTCTGGCGGGTCATGCCGAGCCGGTGCAGCTGCTCGGGGCCCGCCGCCACCAGCCGTCGCGCGGAGATGCCCCCGAGCTCGGCGCGGATACGCCGATACAGTGTGCCGGCCGCCACCAGGGAGACCTGCTGCTCGAGGATGATGCGCACCAGCGTCTCGATGCCCTCCGGCCGGCGCCAGAAGGCCGGGGTGCCGTGGCGCGCGATCACCGGCCGGAACTCCGGCGCGGCGCGGGCCAGCGCGCGTACCTCGCGGGGAAAATCGGCCGTGTCGATGCGCCCGGTCATGCGGCGGTCTCCCATAGGTCCTACAATGGCGCGCCATGCGTGCACTCAGTATCAGGGACCTGCGGAAGGTCTACCCCAACGGCGTCGAGGCGCTCAAGGGCATCGACTTCGCGGTGGAGGAGGGCGACTTCTACGCGCTCCTCGGCCCGAACGGCGCCGGCAAAACCACCGCCATCGGCATCATCACCTCGCTGGTGAACAAGACCAGCGGCGAGGTCCGAATCTACGGCCACAGTATCGACGACGAACTCGAACAGGCAAAGGCCTGTCTGGGCCTCGTGCCCCAGGAGATCAACCTGAACCTGTTCGAGAAGGTACTGAACACGGTGGTGAACCAGGGCGGCTACTACGGCCTGTCCCGCAGGCTCGCCTACGAGCGTGCCGAGCGCTACCTCACCGAGCTGAAACTCTGGGACCGGCGCGACGACATCGCCCGCAATCTCTCCGGCGGCATGAAGCGCCGGCTGATGATCGCCCGCGCGCTGGTGCACGAGC